>CAYYZT010000010.1:3049-21625 GCA_964476015.1 uncultured Chitinophaga sp. | reverse complement strand
TTCAACTGATATTCCTTAACGCCGGCGGCGGTAAAGGCATACAAAATGTGCTCCACGGGCTTATCCCCCATATAGCGGTCGTTTAGCTTCGCCCATTTTTTGGTCAGTACAAACACGTCGCCCTTGTTGTTCACGGCCAGTTCCAATACTTCCATTTGGCGGTTTTCCACCTTTATCGAGTGGGATTTGGCCCAAGATTGTTCCAGGTTTTCGTTAAAAACGCGCACTTCTATAATCTGGTCGGCATTGTGACCGATGTCGGAGCCAAAAGTTACGATAGTCTTTTTGTCGGGGCTCACGCGGAAACTTCCCGAAACGGCTTCTTCGTCATAAGCTACGGCTGGCCCCAAGCCCGAACCATAGGTATAAGCAAACGGGAAGGCATGGAAACTCTTGGTCAAAGGGGCAAGTGCGCCGTTTTTAACCTCGGTATAATAAAATGCCGATTTGTTAAGCTTTTTGTCGCGGTTGAGGAAAACTATATAATCGTGCCCAGCGGTGTGCACAATATCATAAAACTCCATTTCCTTGGCCCCGTCAACCGCAAGGTTGATGGGCTTTTCGGTAACCAGTTTGCCGGAAAAGTTAAACGTAAGGAAACTAGGCTTGTCATTTGATCCGCCGATGGCATAGAACTGTGTTTCGTCGGAAGTTACAAGCCCCGATATACCGCCCTTGCGCTCATAGGTGGGCCCCCATTTTACGGAGTTTTGGGAGAACAAGGGAAAATGAAGGCATATAAACATGCCTATGGCAAACAGGATACGAAACATAAAGCTCTTTTTAGGATTTAGTGAAGCCGCAAAACTAACATACCTGAACACACAAACAAAACATACTCACCACTCCGCCAACTCCCTCAACTTCTTCTTAAACCGCTCTTTGGGCAGGAAATTCTGCTCTAGCGGCACGGCGAAGGGTACGGGGGTATCCAGCGAGGCTTCGCGCATTACGGGGGCATCGAGGTGGGTGAAGCAGTGCTCGCTTATCCAAGCGGCTACTTCCGCACCGATGCCGGCGGTAAGGGTATCCTCATATAGCACAATGGCTTTGCCCGTTTTTTGCACGGTGGCTTGGATGGCCTCGTAATCCAATGGCAATAGCGTGCACAGGTCCAGTATCTCGGCGTTGATGTCGGAGAATTCCTTGAGCGCATCCAACGCCCAGTGCACGCCCATGCCGTAGGTAATGATGGAGAGGTCTTCGCCCTCGCGCACCAGTTTAGCCTTGCCGAGCGGCAGGGTGTAGTAGCCTTCTGGCACCTCGCCGCTCAGGCTGCGGTACAGGGCCTTGTGCTCGAAGAACATCACGGGGTTCGGGTCGTCGATGGCACTTAGCAGCAGCCCCTTGGCATCATAAGGGTTGCTGGGGAACACCACTTTAAGGCCCGGCGTGTGGGCAAACCAGCTCTCGTTGCTCTGCGAGTGGAACGGCCCCGCGCCCACGCCCGCGCCGCTGGGCATACGCACCACCACGTCGGCATTTTGGCCCCACCGCCAGTAGCTTTTGGCAAGGTTGTTCACAATGGCGTTGAAGCCCGAGGTCACAAAGTCGGCAAACTGCATTTCTATTACCGATTTCATGCCGCCAACGCTCATGCCCAAGCCTGCGCTCAATATGGCACTCTCGCAAAGCGGCGTGTTGCGCACCCGATGCTTGCCGAACTCGTCCATAAACCCATCGGTAATCTTGAACACGCCGCCGTACTCGGCCACGTCTTGCCCCATAATTACCAAGTTGTCGTGCTTGCGCATGGCCTCGCGCAACCCGTCGCTCACGGCATCCACCAAGCGCAGTTCGCGCTTTGCGGAATAAGGAGTAATTGGCTCGGCATTATAAGGGGCATATACGTCGTGCAGTTCGGCCTCGGTATCGGGCGTTACTTCGGGTTCGTCGAAGGCCGTTTTCAAACCTTCTTCTATTTCCTCGTCAATGGCTTTGCGGGTGGTGGCAATAAAATCCTCGTCGATCGCCCCTTCGGCCAGCAGCCAGTTCTGGAAGTTTTCCACCGGGTCTTTTGCCTGCCAAAGCTCGAAAAGCTCTTTGGGTACGTATTTTACGCCGCTGGCCTCCTCGTGCCCGCGCATGCGGAAGGTTTTGCACTCAATAAGCCACGGCTCGGGGTTTTGGCGTATTTCAGTGGCTATTTCGTCAATAGTGTGGTACACCTCCAGCAAGTTGTTGCCATCAATGCACTTGCCCTTCATACCATAGCCTTGGGCGCGTTGCACCAATTCGCACTTAAACTGCTCGTTGATAGGCGTGGAAAGGCCGTAGCCGTTGTTCTCGATAATAAAGATAACGGGCAGGTTCCACACGGCGGCCACGTTGAGGGCTTCATGAAAATCGCCTTCGCTGGTGCCGCCATCGCCGGTAAAGGCCACCGCTATCTTTGGTTTGTTTTGAAGCTTGTTGGATAGGGCGATACCGTCGGCCACGCATAGCTGCGGCCCGAGGTGCGATATCATGCCCACGATGTGGTGCTCGTTGCTGCCGAAGTGGAACGACCTTTCGCGGCCCTTGCTAAAGCCGCCCATCTTGCCCTGCCATTGGGCGAACAACTTGCCCAACGGCATGTTACGGCCTGTGAACACGCCCAAGTTGCGGTGCAGCGGCAGTATGTATTCATCCGGCTCCAAGGCTTGGGTAACGCCCACGGAAATACCCTCCTGCCCAATGCCGCTGAACCACTTGCTCACCCTGCCCTGCCGGAGCAGTATCAGCATTTTCTCCTCGATGCGGCGCGGCTTGAGGATGGATTGGTACAGATGGCGCAGTTGCTCGTCAGTCAACTGGCGACGGTCAAATATCATGGCGTGGGTGGCAGCGGCATTGCCCATAATAAAGGGGTTTCAGTGCAAAGATACCATTGTCTTAATCAGAATTTACAGAATTTGAGAATTGAAGAATTCTAACGAAAAAACCTCTTTCCCCTATCCGAATAGTGGTTCCAAGTCTTTTTTGAATTCTGCATTCGGTAATTCTCAAACTCTGTAAATTCTGATTAAGACAGACTACTGCACAATCAACTTCCTACTGCTCACCGTTTCACCCTGTTGCAGTTTTACGATGTAGGTGCCGGGCAACAAACCGCTTACATCCAGCGTGTGGCTGGTACCGTGCTCCAGTTGTGCGGAAAGCACTTGTTGGCCCAAGAGGTTTTGTACCGATACCTTCGCAGCATCAGCCTGTTTGGTTTGCAGCGTTACCAAGCCATTGCTAGGGTTAGGATATAGCTTGAAAGTGGATTTGTCTTGCTCTTGTATGCCCACGCAACCGCTTTGCCTGAAACTGTTGAAATAGCCCATGCCGTTAAGTAGCGCAAACTGTATACATCCGCCGTGGGTATATGGGCCAAGGTTCTGTATCTCCACATGGGGAGCGCCTTTGGCGGTCCAGCTAGCGTAGGCATTGGTGCTGTTTAGCGGGGTCACTTGTTCGTCTTCGGTGCAATAGAGCAGTTTGATGGGGGCCTGCGGTGCCCAATCCAACAAGTCGCTTTCGGCCAACGCCACGCGCAACGGGTGGGTGCTATCGGCCAAGAAGTTGGCCAGCACGGAGTCCTGCACCATGTGTTTCGGCACAGGGGTAGAGCGGTTGTTGATGTAGCCGATGT
The DNA here is from genome assembly GCA_964476015.1 of uncultured Chitinophaga sp. GTDB lineage: Bacteria > Bacteroidota > Bacteroidia > Chitinophagales > CAIOSU01 > CAIOSU01. Next base: position 18,009 of record CAYYZT010000010.1, on the reverse strand, counting down.
CGTAGTTTTTAGAGTAGAACAATGCCGGCATCAAGCTATCGTAAGGGGCTTTCAATACTTGCTGTATGCTGTCGTACATATTGCCGTAGATGGATTGGTAGCCCAGCATGATATAGGGCAAATAGCCCGGCGTGGCATATACGCTGTCGGATACTATCAAGTCCTTTTGCGCGCCGTTTAGGTCAAACGCGCCGCTCATAGGCGCCACGGCGGTTACGTTGAACTCGTTGGGGTAGTTGCGCTCCATCTCGCGCAAGGTGGCTGCGGCGGCAAAGCCGCCTTGGCTGTAGCCGAAAATGAAGAGTTGCCCATTGTCGTCCAAGCTCAAAGAATCCAACAGGCTCCTGCTCGAACGAATCATATTGATGCCATCGTGGGCCTGCGAAAAAGCATGGATGTAAGGGTGTATCACTACCGACGTATCGCTATCGCCCAACCCCAAATAATCGGGCAATACCACAATATTGCCCAGCATGGCAAATAGAATACCGATGTTCATTTCGTCGGAGCCATAAGAAGGTACTCCCGTGCGCAAGCTAGTGGTGCCGTGCATATATAGGGCCATCGGCACCGGGCATTCGGTATTTTTAGGTATGGCTACCGCGCCGCTTACCGTTACCAAGTTGTTTACCGTACGGTAAGAGGTTCTATAAAGCACTTTGTAGATATCCACCTCATACTGCGGCTGGATGAGCCCTTGCGCACCAAAACGGCCCAAAACGGAGTCGAGCTGGGCAAGGGAGAGGGTATTGGTTTTGGTGTAAGACACGATTTCGCCCTGCGCAAAAGCTCCGCACCAAAGGCAAGCCATCATCAAAAATGCTACTAGCTGTTTCATATCGAGGATTAGGTTAAAAACTGTGTTATGGGGTACCAGCTTTAAAGTTAGGTTTTTTATGGCAAGGGCCACAAAACCAATCACTACCAAAAAAACCTTGCAATAAAATGCGTGCCCAAAGACCTTCCCCGCTCATCGATACGTTAACCCCTTAAATGGGCACACAAAGAAGCGGCCAAATTATCACTTGATAAAAATTGTTCGCTTTTACAGGAGTATTGTTAATTTTATCTAGAATTGGTCTGCTATGCCCCTAGTTAAGATTTTTTGGTGTTCGTTGGTTTTGTGCGTGTTGGCCAATAACGCTTTATATGCCCAGTTGCCCCAGCAAGACTGCTTTGGGGCAGCCCCCGTTTGCCAAACCATTTATACCCAAAACAATACCAACAACGGCCCCGGCTCGGTAAACGAATTGTTCAACCGCCCGTCATGCTTGTTGAATGGCGAAAACAACTCGGCCTGGTTTATTTTCACCGTAGCGGCTCCGGGCAACTTAGAGTTTACGCTTACCCCGGTTTCTAGCAACGACGATTACGATTTTTCCCTTTTCAACCTTACCGGCCTTACCTGTGCCGATATTGCCAACGGCACCGCCCCCGAAGTACGCTGCAATTATGCGTTGACTATTGGTGTGCCCACGGGTATCAGCAGTACGGGCACCGGCACTTCGTCCACCGCCAACGGAGCCGCCTTTTTGTCTTCGCTGAGCGTGCAAACAGGGGAAACCTACGTACTGCTGGTGGATAATTTTACCATCAACGGGCAAGGTTATACGCTTGATTTTTCCACCGGCACCGCCAGCATTGCCGATACAGTAGAGCCATTTATCAGTTCCGTTTCGCCACTTGATTGCGACACTACTTATACCATTGAGGTGTTTTTCTCCGAACCGGTTAGTTGTAGCTCCATTTTAGCCAACGGCTCGCAATTCTCCGTTTCTGGGCCGCAGGCGGTATCTGTTGTTGGGGCTACAGGTATTTCTTGTACTGGGTCGCAAACTTTTACGCACGGGGTGCGGCTTCAGTTGGCAGCTCCTATCTTAGTGGGCGGCACGTATTGGTTCAAGTCGGTGCCGGGCACGGGCGGCCAAAGCGTACTGGATATTTGTGGCAGGCCCGTAGTAAGCGATAGTGCCAGTGTGGTGGCTCCGGCAATAGTGCTCCCCCATTTCACCTACGGCATAGAAGCCAGTTGCTTTGTAGATACCATCCACTTCATCAATACCTCCAACCCCAGCCTTACCAACGGAAACCCCACGTGGAACTGGAATTTTGGCGATGCCACCCCAAACAGTACCCTTCAAGATCCTGCCCACGTTTTCAACGACACGGTGCTCTATAATGTTACCTTAACCGCTACCACTGTGGATGGGTGCGTCCATTCGTGGGATTCCATTATACCCGTAGAACGCTCTTATAGAGCCGATTTCACTTATACCCCCACCGGAATATGCCCCGGGGTGCCCGTGCAGTTTACCGATGCCTCCCCCGGCTCTGCCCAAACTTGGGTGTGGGATTTCGGCGACGGCAATATTTCTGGCGACGAGAACCCTGTAAACATTTATGCCAACCCCGGCACATACACCGTAACCTTAACGATAAGCGAAAACTCCTCGGCAGGGCTGTGTACGGCCACCACCAGCCAAGTGCTACTGGTATTGCCCGATGTGGAGGCCGCCTTCTCCATTAGCAATACCGCTATTTGCGAGGGCACGCCCATCGTCTTCATCGACCAGACCACGGGCTTTCCCAGCACTTGGCATTGGGATTTTGGCACCGGCGACACCAGTGTTGCACAAAACCCCACCTATACCTTCGATTCTACAGGGGCATTTACCATAATCCTCACCGTAAGCAATGCCTGCAACACCGATGTGGCCACACGAAACATCCAAGCCTTCCCCATTCCTGTTTTCAACCTTGGGAATGACACGATTATCTGTTTCGACCGCTCCATTACGCTCGTGGCTTTCCCCGGTGCCACTACATATTGGTCTACCGGCCAAACGGGCGATTCCATAGTAATAGTGGGCGCACCCATGGAAGTAAGGGCCACCTCCAACCTCAACGGCTGCACGTATGACGATGCCATCTATATAGAAGAGCTACAAGAGGGCTGTATCATAGTGCCCGTGCCCACCGCGTTTACCCCCAACGGCGACGGTTTCAACGATTTGTGGCGGCTCGTTAATCCCCAGCGGCTTCTGAGCATAGAAGTGTGGATATACAATCGTTGGGGCCAGTTGGTTTTCTACGATGACCACTTGGATTTTGCATGGGATGGCAACCATAAAGGCGAGCCTGCACCCATTGGCACTTATTCTTATATATTGAAAGGTTTCGGGGAAAGCAGCCGGGGCAAGGAACCCATCTTTTACCGGGGCAACTTGACCGTAGTGCGGTAATTTTGCGGCATTGCGGCATTTTTTTGAGCTATTTTTATGATAAAAACGGCTTTTTTTGCGGCATTTTGAGATATTTTGAGGCATAATTGAGATATAATTGAGCTAAACTGCCATGCTACAACCCGATACTCTGCAATTTTTAAGAGACCTTGCGGCCAACAACCACAAACCATGGTTCGATGCCAATAAAAAGCGTTTCGAAACAGCCAAGAAGGATATTGAGCAGTTGGTGGGCGAGATATTGGTGGGCGTGGCCAAATTTGAGCCTACCGTGGCCGATTTAAAGGCTAAGAACTGTATGTTTCGCATCTATCGCGATGTGCGCTTCGCCAAGGACAAATCGCCCTATAAAAACAACATGGGGGCTTGGTTTAGCAAGGGCGACAAAAAATCGCCGCATGCCGGGTATTACATCCATGTTGAGCCGGGCAATTCCTTTATTGCCGGGGGCATGTATATGCCCGAAGCCGAGCTGCTGCGCAACATCCGTCAGGAAATAGACTACAACACCGATGAGTTTAAAGCCGTTATCGAAAACCCCAAGTTTAAGAAATCCTTTGGCGGGCTGGATGATTACAAGCTGAAAACCATGCCCAAAGGCTATCCGAAAGACCATCCTGAAATAGAACACCTCAAGCAAACCAGCTTCGTGGTATCGCGTAAAGTAACTGATGCCGAACTGCTCGATAAAAAATTCGCGGCCAAGGCCATAGCCGATTTCGAAACCCTCTACCCCTTTAATGCTTTCCTTAATAGGGTGCTTGATTGATTTTGGTTTATCTGTTGATTGGCATATCGGTTTATCGGTGATTGTTTATCCGATAACCAGTACCCTGAACCACTCAAACCGATGAACTGATCAACAGATTAACCAATCAACCAATCAACTATTTCCCCAGATCATCATACCGCTTGTCTTCATAATTGAGCGGTGCATCCAACGTGCCAATGATTTTAAACTCCGTGCGGCGGTTGTTTTGGTGGCAAGGGCAGTCGCCTTCCCCGGCGGGCGGGCAGTCGGTATATTTGCTACAATCTTCCATCACCTGTGTTTCGCCATAGCCTTTGGCTACCAATCGCTCTTTCGGGATGCCCTTGGAAATCAGGTATCTTACCGCGCTCTCGGCCCTACGTTGCGATAGGTTGATGTTGTACTGGTCGGTGGCCCGGGTATCGGTATGCGAGCCCAGTTCCACAATAATGGTTGGGTTCTCCATCATCAGGTTGTAGAGGGTATCCAAAGTAAGTTTCGAGGCATCGCGAAGGAACCACTGGTCGTAATCATAGTATATGTTCCTTAGCCTGTAAGCCTTGCCCACCACCAGTTTCTGCAAGTAAATATCCACGTGCAACGTATCCGACTCCACGATGCCCAAGCTGTTGAACGACGACGAGCCGGGAAGATAGCCCACCGCACTGCCGTTTACCTTGTATTTCCTCTCGAAATCGATGGTAAAGAAATATTCTTGGTTGTTTTGGGTAGTGTCCTTGCCCAGCTCCACATCCATACGGTTGCCGCCGTCGTCAGACAGGGCCAGCACCACCAGCGCGTTGTTGATGGGCGTTTTGGTAGGGTCGTCCGCATCCAGCACAAAACCCTTTACCGCAATCACTTTCGGCACCGGCGGGGCAAACATAAAGATGTCGTCGCAGCAGGTCTCGCTTTTCACCGAGATGATGCCCACTCGATTCGACACCACAAAACCCGTTTTACGGTCGCTATTGATGCGGTAATACATATCATCCGTGGGCGAGTTGTACGGATAGCCGATATTTTGAGGCTCCGTCCACTTATTCGTGTTCCCTATGGTTTTGAAAATATCGTAGCCGCCCACGCCCAGCAAACCATTGCTGCTAAAATAGAGTATACCTGTTTCGTTGTCGTAAAAAGGAGTGGCCTCGTCGCGGTCGGTATTTATCTTGCTGCCCGCGTTCTTGGCCGCGCCGAAACCGCCGTTTTTCTTTTTCACGGCATACCAAATATCCATGCCGCCGCGGCCGCCGGGCATATTGCCGCTAAAGTAGAGTACCTCCTGCCCCTTGTCATCCAGCCCTATGTTGGGCTGCGTGCTGCTATAGCCCGTATGGTTTATCTCCGGCCCCAGTTCTACGGGTTGTTGCCATTGACCGTCCTTGTACTCGCTTACGTAAATGAAGCAGTATATCTGGTTTTTGCGCTCTTCCCAACAACGGGTAAAGTAAAATCGCGTACGGTTGGCATTGAAAGCACCGTTGCCCACGTGCGAATCAGTAAACTGGAAATACGGGAACGGCTCGGCTTGGGCAAAGTTGTCGCCTTTCGCCACAGCACTGTAAAATTTGATGTAGTGCCGCTGCTGTGTGGTATCGCGCTCGTTGTAGCGGATGATGGTATCGCTCGGCAGGCTGGAGAACAGCAGCGTGGTATCGTCCCAATACAACGGGGCAATATCCGTATAGGGCGAGTTCACCTCCCGCCCCAAATGGGTAAGCTCCACCGAAACGGGCTGGTTCGCCAGTTTCAATGCCAGTTCGCATCCGTCTGCCTCTGTTTTCGCCCATTTGGGATAGTAGCTGTCCTTGCCTTTGTAGGTTTTAGGAAACTGCTGGAACAATGCCAAGGCTTCGGTGTACTTGCCGTTCATCTTGGCCATCAGGGCTTCATAATAAAATGCTTCCGGATAAACATTCCCTGCTTGCTCTCTCACCTGTTTGTACCATTTCTCCGCCGACTTATAATCCCTTGAAACACGGTACGTTTCCGCCAATTGCCAAGCAAACTTTACCTTCTCGGGCTTTAGTTGCAGGTATGCTTCCAGCGCATCGGTAGCATCGTACAGGTTGCCCGCCCGTAGCTGTTTCTTGGCCTGGCGAAGCTGCTTGCGCGGGCTTTCCGTTTTGGGCTTGGGCGTAACGGCGGTATCCGTTTGGCCCCAAATCAAACTGGCGGGCAACAATAGCAGTAGCAGGAAAAGCAGGGTACGGTGGCTCACTTGCGGTACGGTTGGGTGTATAAAACAAGAAGTGCAAACACGGGGTGCTTGCACTTCTTAATATTAGGTATAATTTGCTGTCCAAACAAACCCATTTATCATGGGAAACGTGGGCACAGGCCAGATTTTGGTTTCTTTTTGAAAGCACCGATGTGAGCCACCGAAATCTCGAAACCGCCACGGGTGTTGGTGGCATTTGTCAATTCGGAGAAGTTGAGGTCGTAGCTCAGGCCAAGGGTAAAGCTAGAGTAGTCCACACGGGCAGCCAATATCAAGGCTTCGCTGGCTATGCCGCCTTTGTCGGTCACGTTGTCGCGGCCTACTATGCGGTAGTATGGGCCTACGTAGAAGGCATTGCCTTGTGGGTCGCTGCGGTCGAAGAATATCTTAACCAAAGCACCCATGTTCATTTCAAACGCCGGACCTTGGCTCAAAATCATCAAGGTAGGCAACACGTCCACTTGGCTGCGCTTGCCCAAGGGGATTTGGGCACCCACGGTACCAGTGTATTTCATTGGCAGGTCGGCATTCTGGCCTTCGTAGAACGATTGGTTAGGCGTGTTCAAGTGGCCCATGGAGAAACCGGCATACACGTTGAAACGGCCTTTGTTCTGCTTGCTGGCGTAGTACCACATCAAGCCCGCGTTCACGTCGAAGAACATAAATTTATCGTCGCCGATAACCTCGCCGCTGTTCAAGGTAGGGTTAAAGCCCTCACCGTCGAACTGGTTGCCGAAACGCAAGTTGTTGTAGTTCAATCCGCGTTGGGCCGCACCGGCTTGGATGCCCAAGGTGATGTAATGGTTGGCGTCCTTGCTCAACGATTTGTGGTAGGCGAAGCTCAGGTTTACTTGGTTGGTACCGAAAGCGGCCTCACCGGCCTTGTCGGTAAGGAAAACCGCGCCCACACCGAAAGCGTCGTTCATTTGCCCGATGCCGCTAAAGCGCATATCATACGAGCCGGAGAACGTGCGGAACAACGGCACGGCCTCGTCGCTCAATATACTGCGCCACTGGCTGCGGTAAATGGCCGTAACGCGGTAGCTGCCGTTAAACAGGCCCGTCATGGCTGGGTTTAGTACAAGCGGACTGGCGTTGTATTGGGAGAAGCGAGGGTCTTGTGCCATCGCGTCTTTACCTACCAGCATTACCGCAAAAAGGAGGAGCAGAAGTCGGGACATCTTTTTCATGAGACCTAAAATACAAAATTATTTTACAATTGTAATACTTCCTTCTTTCGCAATTTTTTGTCCATCGCTATAAACCACTTCCACATAGTAGATGTACACGTCTATCTGGGCCAATTCGCCTTTATAGAAGCCATCCCAGCCGCCACTCAAATCGCCTGCGTAGTCATAAACTTTCTCGCCCCAGCGGTTAAAAATCTGCATCTGCACGCTGCTGGCACCCGGTGCATATACCATAAACTTATCGTTCAGTCCATCCCCGTTCGGCGAAAAAGCATTCGGTATGTACATCAACAATTGGTTCTCCACAAAAAGCGTGAACTGGCCTACCTGCGGGCAGTTGTTCTCATCATACACCGTAAGCTGGTACACCGTGGTTTGCACCGGGGTGGCCTCGGGGCTTTGGCAGGTATCGCAGTCCAGCGAGTTGGCGGGCTGCCAGTTGTAGCTATACGTGCCTACGCTGGGAATAATGATAGGGTTTAAAGTAAACGCTTGGCCCAGTTGGATGCTGTCAAACTCCGGAGCAAACTCCAGCGTAAACCCTTCCGGTGCCACAATTTCTATTTCCCCGGTCACTTCACAGCCGTTGGCATCGATAACGGATAGGTCATAATAACCCTCTGCCAACCGCAGGAAGTTGCCGTCGGCACTGGTAAGGTTTCCGTTGTTGAGGCTGAAGATGTACGGCCCCGTACCGCCAGTGGCGGTTACGAAGATGGCCCCGTCGTTCTTGCCCGGGCAGGATACATGTACCACCGTGGTATCCCAAGTAATAGGCGTGAGCGGCTCGGTAATATTGATGTTGTTTACCGATTGCGAACAGCCGTTGTTGTCAGTAACTGTTACAGAATAAGTGCCTACGGGCAAATCGGTTTGTTGTGGGCCCTGCGCACCGTTGCTCCAGTTATAACTGTAAGGCAGGGTGCCTCCGGCCGCATCTACCTGGATGGTGCCATCGGCCTCGCCGTAGCAAGATACTGGGGTACTGGTAAGGTTCACCGTAAGCGAGTCGGGCTGCGGAACCAAGATGGTATCGAACTCTGGACAACCGGCAGGCGAAGCATCGGTAACGGTAACATAATAGGTTTGCCCGCCGCTTAAGCCAATGACTTGCGCCGTCTGCTGGCCATTGCTCCATTGGAAGTTGAACGGCGGCGTGCCGCCCGTAGGCGATACGGTTACTTCGGCCGTGCCGTCAGCACCGCCGAAGCAGGTGGGCGGTACTACCGTAGTGGTTAAGGTAAAGCGCGGCGGGTAGCCGATGTTCACGCTCTGCGTTTGCGTACAGCCGCTCGAGTCCACCGTTACGGTTACCGTGCTAGGGCCATAGGGCAACGCCACGGCGGTAGGGCCTGTTTCGCCATTGCTCCATACAAAGGTATAGCCCGTGGTAACGCCGCCCACCGAAGCACTGGCCGAACCATCGGAAGTATTGAAACAACTGGCATCCACCACGTTGGTGATGGCAATAACGAATGGTGCCGGTTCGGTAATGTTGTAAAAAGCGGCCACGGTACATCCGGCCGCATCGGTGGCCAGCACGCTATAAGTACCAGCCGCCAAGCCCTGCACGCTAGGGGTGGTGTACTGCCCCACGCTCCATGTATAGAAGAAAGGCGGCGTGCCGCCGGAAAGGATGTCAATCCGTGCCGTGCCGTCAGTGCCCTGCGGGCAAGAAACGTTGGTGGAGTCTTTGGCAAACACAATTTGCTGTGGTTCGGTAATGGTTACAGAATCAACGGCAGTACATCCGGCGTTATCCGTAACGGTGAGCCTGTAAGTGGCCGCCGCCAATGGCACCAGCGAATCGTACATACCCCCGTTGCTCCACAAATAAGCGTACGGCGCAATGCCGCCGGAAACATAAGCCCTAGCCTTGCCGTCGGTTTGGCCGAAGCAACTGATATCGGTGCCCACAATGCTGTCAATAAGCAACGGCGGCGGCATGGTAATGTTGGCGGTATCCCTGCGCGAACAGCCATTGGCATCGGTAAGGTCTACATAATAGGTACCAATGGGCAGGTCTATCAAGGTATCGGTGCTTTGGCCCGTAGTGGTGCGTATCACGGTACCGCCCACATCCGTCCAAATAAAGTCAAAAGGCGCATAGCCGCCCACCGGCTCGGCAATGATGTCTCCATCGGTGCTGCCCGCGCATCCCACGTTGCGGATGCTGATGTTGGCCGTGAAGTTGGAGTAAAAATCGACCGTTACGGTATCGTAGGCTATACAGCTACCATCGGTTACCTCTACTATATAATTAGTGGTAACGCCCGGATTGGCCACCACTACGCGGCCCGTATCGGTAGGCTGGCCCGTTACGGGGTGGGTAAGGCCGGTGGCGGGGGTCCAGCGGTACACAAACTGGCCTGCCGGGGGTGGGCACACCGCAAAGCGTATATCAGGCCTTAGGGTGGATTGGGTAAGCGGGGTAGACGGGCCGCCGAAGAAGTACGTGGCATACAATACCGACCCGAAAGCCGTTGGCGTAGCACCCACAATATCCTCCCCTACTGAAGAGCCCAAGGCGTTTTGGAACGTAACCTCAATCAATATGTTGGAAAAGCCGTCCCAATCGTAGTTGCTGGTAAGGGTATGGGTATTCCATCCGGCCGCGGTGGTAATATCCGCAGGGCCGAACACGGTAGTAAGGCCCGTGCTCGCAAAGCCGGCAGCAGTGGACAGGCTATCCAACGAAGTACAACCTATCCTGATGGTAAAGGCTTGGAAAGGCGCAGTGGTGTTTTTGTTGGCCACGTTCCACGAAATAGCCGAAATAATGCCCGCGCTAAGGCCCGTTGCCGATAGTTCGCTGCCCCTTACCAAGTATTGCAGTCGCGCTTGGTCGTCGGCACCTTTATACGGCGTGGTGGCATTGGTAATCTGCACATTGGAGCCGAGCGTATAGTTGCTGGTAGCACCGCCGCATGCCGTACCATTTACCCCACAGTTAAGGCTGATGGGCGATGGCGTGCCGATGGCATTGGCCGTGAGCGTTACTGGCGCGGGATTGCAAATGCTGGTATCGGGCCCCGCTTGCAGGGTAAGGTCGTCGTTTACGTACACGGTTACTTGGTCAGAGCCTGTGCAGGCACCTTCCACCACGTTTACCGTGTAGGTGGTAGTGCTGTACACCCTCACCAGCGGGTTGGCGATGTTCGGGTTGGTCATGTTGCCCGAAGGTGTCCAAGTAATGCTGGTACCCGGCTGCAAACCTTGCTGGCAGATACTGAAGCGCGTATTGGGGCGATAGGTATTGTTCGGGCTGGTAGAGGTAGGGTTAAGGCCCGAGCAGGCACCTGCCGCAGTACTATTCCTGGCCCAGATGATGGACGTGTAGCCCGTTGGAGTATAATAGTTGGGGCTGTTCAAGCTAAAGCTGGCGGCACATGGGGAGTTTTGGTAGCAAACCTCCACAATCAGGTTGCTCACGCCGTCCCAATCATACAGGTTGTCAAACGTGTGTGTTTGCCAGCCAGTGGCTACAATGCTTATGGTTTTAGGATTGAACACCGTGGTAAGGCCCGTTACCCAAGCGTTCGTCATGGTATTTTGGCTGGTGCAACCCATTCTGATGGTAAAAGAGCAATATTGTTGGTTGCCGTTTCGCGAAGCAATGTTGAAGGCAATGCTGCTGATGGTGCCGCCCGATATGCCCATGGCCTGCAACTCGCTGGCACGGAAAATCATTTGGTACCGGCTTGATTGCTGATAGTCGCCATAAATGGCCGGTGAGTTGCGCAGCGGGTCCGACATGCCCATGGTAGTATTGGTACCGATGGTATAATCCACGGCACCGGTAATGCACGGGCGTTGGTTGGGGCCGCAAGCAGTGGGCGATGCCGTTAAATCCAACTGCACGGTGCCGCCGGGGCAAACCGTATCCTCAGAAGCGAAGGCGGCAATACTCGGGGCTATGCCCTGCACGTTTACCCTTACGGAGTCGCTGCGCTGGCAGCCGTTGGCAGCGGTAGCCGTTACCGTATAGGTAGTAGTGGCACTGGGCGATGCGGCCGTGCTAACAGCGTTGGGCGAGGTCAATCCTGCTACGGGGCCCCATTGATAGCTAAACGGCGCACCGGGGCCGGTGGGCGTAGCGGTCAAGGTAGTCAACCCGTTCAAACAAATGGTGGCATCAGGCCCCGCATCCAAGTTAAATGGCTGGGCAATGTTGATGGCAATGGTATCGGTGCCGCAATCCGAAGTAACGGTGTACAACGTTGGCGCGCTCGGCGTGGCTATAGGGTTCGGGATACTGGGGTTTGACAGGCCCGTGGGTGGGCTCCACTGAAATACCGAACCGCCAATGGCCTGCAACTGTACCGGCAGCCCGCAATAGGTAGTGGTATTGCTAAGTATGGTTACTTGTGTGTAAACAAAAATCCGTATCGTCTGTACGCCGCCGCCTTGCACCGGGCAAGCGTTGTTGGAATAGTTAACGGTAAAGAAATGCAGGCCAGAATCGGCCGCGGTCGGGGTCCAGGTAAAGCGCAGCACGGCCGTATCGTTCACGCCGTTGCAAGCGGTACAGGTGGTAACGGCACCCGGTATGGCTTGGCCTACGTTGTTGGTTACCGTCATCAAAGCACCGCCCGCATCAATATAAGGCAGCTCAAAGCTTAACGGCACGCCAGGGCACACCTGTACAATAGGGTCGCCATTGGGGGCCGTTGTTACCCCGCCGCCGCTAATGTTGGTAGGGGCAGTGGGCAAAATATTGTTGGGGCTACAGCCGCTGGTCACAATTTTAAACTGTATGTCGCGCATGGTAGAGCCTATCAGCACCCCGTTGCGGTATTCCTGCACCAACACCGTTATTACGGCTGCTTGCGCGCCGCTTGGCGTAAACGACATTTGGCCCGTAGTGGGGTCGAAGCTAAAACCGCCCGTGGTATTTAACGGGTTGCTCACGCTAAGCCCACCGGAGTATGGCACGGGCACCCCCGCATCGTCCAACGGCTGTATCATGCTGAACACCAGCGAGTCGCCATCAACATCCACCGCACCATGGTTATAGTTTACCGGAAAGCCAGAGCAAAAAGTACGGGTGGCCGGCGAAGTGAAAAACGGTGCATTGTTGCAAGGTACTGCTGCGGTGGTGTTATTCAGCAGGGCATATACGTATTGGTCGTAGCTGGCCGCATTGCTCAGGTTGGTTACTTGGCCGTTTCGGCAGCACTCGGCATAGCTCAACACCCAATCGGGGCACTGGCCGGGCAAAGTAATGGTGCCGCAGTAGGTGTACACTTGCGCACCGGGCAAGCTGCCACCGTTGCACGAAGTTTGGTTTAAAGAGCTGCCGCAAATGCCCGTGTTGGCTTGCGTGCCCTGCCCAGGCTGGTTGTCGGGCGTGCGGCAGGCCGAGCTTTGGGTAAGCGTAATGGTGTACGGGCCCAAGCCGCACGAAGCCGACCGATAGCTAAGGCTAATGCTGGTAGGAGCCCCGATAGCACCGCCGCCGCACTCGCGGTAAAAAGTAACGATGACGTTATATTGGTTCGGATTGTTGGGATTGGCACATGTATAATAGATATCCGCGCCCAAAGCATGCGAGGCGTATGACTTGAAGGGGATAAGGAAAGCGGTAACAACTGCCAATGCAGCAAGAACCAAGTACGATTTTTTCATCTTCCGTTAATACAATTGTAATGAAAGGATAAAATTAATCATTCCCAGCCATTTAGGCTAGCAATTTTTACGGTACGTGGTTCTGTAATATGAAAAATTAATATTCCGTTCTACGTGGGAATATGGGCACTACGTGGTCAACTAAATTTCGCTACGGCAATTAATCAATCAATAAACTTGATAACTTTGCCCTTGCAAGCTTTAGCTAAAAATAAAGGTAGCGTTAATTTCTTTAAGAAGCAACACTTTACACTCTTTTTCTATGTACAGGAGCCACACCAACGGTGAATTGAGGAGCAAAAACACAGGCGAAACCGTAACCCTCTCGGGTTGGGTGCAGCGCGTGAGGGATTTGGGCGAGCTGATGTTTATAGACCTTAGGGACCGCTACGGCATTACACAGCTTTCTTTCCGCAAAGAGGCCGATGCCAGCCTTTTTGGCCAAGCGCGCACCCTCGGCCGCGAGTTTGTGATACAGGCTACCGGCAAAGTGTTGGAGCGCGAAAGCAAGAACAAAAACATTGATACCGGCGACATAGAGGTATTGGTAAGCGAGCTAAAAATACTGAACGCCGCCAAAACGCCGCCTTTTACCATAGAGGACGAGACCGACGGCGGCGACGACCTGCGCATGAAGTTCCGCTATTTGGACCTTCGCCGCAACCCGTTGAAACGCAACCTGTTGCTTCGCCACCAAATAAACAAGGAGGCCCGCAACTACCTGAACGGCCAAGGATTTATTGAGGTGGAAACCCCGTTCCTCATCAAAAGTACCCCCGAAGGTGCCCGCGACTTTGTGGTGCCCAGCCGCATGAACCCCGGCACTTTTTACGCCTTGCCGCAAAGCCCGCAAACCTTTAAGCAATTGCTGATGGTGGCCGGGTATGACCGCTACTACCAAATGGTGAAGTGTTTCCGCGACGAGGATCTGCGCGCCGACCGCCAGCCGGAGTTTAGCCAAATTGACTGCGAGATGGCCTTTGTGGAGCAAAAGGACGTGCTTGGCATGTTCGAAGGCTTGGTGCGCCATATCTTCCAGACCGTTAAGGGTTCCGATATCGGCGAAGTGCCGCACATGACCTATGCCGATGCCATGAAATATTACGGCAGCGACAAACCGGACATTCGCTTCGAAATGCGCTTCCATGATTTGGACGATTTGGTGAAGGGCAAGAATTTTCCCGTGTTTGACAATGCCGAGAGCGTGGTGGGCATCAATGCCGATGGCTGTGCCGAATATACCCGCAAGCAGCTTGACGAACTGACGGACTACGTAAAACGCCCGCAAGTAGGTGCCACTGGGCTGGTGTACATCCGCTACAATGCCGACGGCACCTTGAAATCGAGCGTGGACAAGTTCTATAGCGAGGAGGATTTGAAGGCCATCGCCGCCCGCTTCGAGGCCAAGCCCGGCGACTTGATATTGATATTGGCCGGTGGGGCGGAGAAGACCCGCAAAGCCTTAAACAACCTGCGCCTTGAAGTAGCGGAACGCCGTGGCCTGCGCGACCCTAACGTGTATAAATTCCTTTGGGTAATCGACTTCCCGCTCTTGGAGTGGGCAGAAGACGACAACCGCTGGGTGGCGCGCCACCATCCGTTTACCCGCCCGAAAATACAGGACCTGCCCTTGCTGGAAACCGACCCCGGCGCGGTGCGTGCCGATGCTTACGACATGGTGCTGAACGGCACCGAAATAGGTGGCGGCTCCATTCGTATACACGAACGCCAATTGCAGGAACAAATGTTCGATGCATTGGGATTGACCAAGGAAGAAGCGGAAGAAAAATTCGGTTTCTTGCTGAAAGCTTTTGAATATGGTGCCCCGCCACACGGTGGGCTAGCATTCGGTTTCGATAGGCTCACGGCCCTTATGGGCGGCGCGGAGAGCATCCGCGACTTTATCGCCTTCCCGAAAAACAACTCCG
>CAYYZT010000010.1:1174-3039 GCA_964476015.1 uncultured Chitinophaga sp. | reverse complement strand
AGACGAAGACGGTATGCGTGCTGGCGAGCTTGAAGGTGAATTTGCCTACTGCCGAAGCTAAGTAACCCTTATTGCTACATGGGGCTTGCGCTACCGCATCATCCCCATCAACACGTCCACTTTTTCGCTGGAGACGGCCACTTGATGGCTGCCTACCAACAAATAGCCCCCATCAGACTTTACATAGTCCGTAATGGCTTGGGTATTTACGATATAGGAGCGGTGGCAGCGTAAAAACTGGCGCGCGGCTTCCAATGCCTGCTCAAAATAGCTCAGGTTTCGGCTGGCCAACAGCATTTGCCCGTTGGCACAATGTATCTCCGTATAAGCCCGGTCGCCCTTTAGGAATAAAATATCGGCAAAAGGTATAAACTTGATGCCTTGCGCTTGCGGCAGGGCCAGTTTTCCCCTATCGCCCGTAAGTTGGTGCCTGAGCAATTGGTAGCTGATGTTCCGTTTTTCCTGTCGCTTTTGGGCACGGGCCACCGCATCCCTTAGTTGCTCGGCATCGATAGGCTTCAATAGGTAATCAACGGCGGATAGCTTGAATGCTTTGATGGCATATTGGTTATAAGCCGTGGCGAATATAATCTGGAAGTTCACCTCCTCTTCGTTAAAGAAATCGAGCAGTTCCAAACCGCTGTGGCCGGGCATTTCAATATCCAAGAAAACCACATCGGGCGCATGGCGTTTGATGGCTTTGATGCCGTTGGGCAGGTCGTCGGCCTCGGCCACCACCGTTATTTCGGGGCAGTGGTCGGCCAGCATGGCCTGCATCAGTTGCCGGGCCTTTTTTTCGTCGTCGATGATGATTGCTTTCATGCTATTGTTTTATGGTGTTTTGTGCGAGCTGAAAGCTCGGCGTTATTACATCCGCGCTTCCAGCGCGGACGAGGGACACTGGTCCTCGTTTTCAACGAGGACCAAGTAAAACCGAGCTTTCAGCTCGCACACTATACATTTTCCGTTATCATACTACCATCCAACTGCACGGGTATGGTAAGCACCACCAGCGTGCCCGTTGGGTTGCCGTTGGCATCCATTTTATCAGTATAGGCCGCGCCTACCGCCTCATCGCCATCCCTATTGAGCAAGTTGAAACGCTTGGCATTGGCCTGCGTGGCAAACGATTGGTGGTTGCCGCTCCTATTCGCTTTAAGTTCTGCCGAGCCTTGCCTGCCTATGCCGTTGTCGTCAATGCTCACTATCAGTTTATTGCCTTCAAGCCTAAAGCCGCATTGCAACACCCTGTTATCCTTTTTGTGCAGCAGGCCGTGCTTTATGGCGTTCTCCACATACGGTTGCACCAGCATGGCGGGCAGTTTGATGGATTCCGTGTCCAGCTCGCCATCCAAAGCTATCTCGAAGTTCAGCACATCTTCAAAGCGCATTCGCTCCAGTTGCAGGTAGAGGCTAAGGGCTTCCAGTTCGTCTTTTAGGCTCACCACATCGTGGTTGCTCATATCCAGCACCATGCGGGTAAGGCGGCTAAACTTGCCAAGGTAGCTGCTGGCGTTTTGCTTGTCGTTCAAGTAAATATAGCTTTGTATAGTATTCAGCGCGTTGAAGATAAAATGCGGGTTCATTTGTGCCCGTATGGCCTTCAGCTCGCTCTCTGCGTGTTCCAGCTCGGTTTGTTGCTGCTTTATCTTCAGTTCTTGCAGCTCGCTTTCGCGCTTCTCTTTTTCGTATAGCTGTTGCAGGCGGGTGGTTTCTTTTACGCGCTGCTCGTCTTGCAACTTTAGTTTTATGCCCAAATAGTTCAGCAGGTGGTGGTAAGCTTTCTCGTTGTCGCCCACCCGTTTGTAGAGTTTATGCAGGTGGTTCGATATGGCCATTTCGTCTTTCGGGCCCATGGCTGCACC
>CAYYZT010000010.1:335-1164 GCA_964476015.1 uncultured Chitinophaga sp. | reverse complement strand
TTCTGGGCCTTTTCGAACCATTCAATAGCCCTGCTATCATCCTTTATATCTTCATACAACCTTGCCAAATGGGTAGATGCCGTGCCTTCTTCATAAGCGTTGTTGTTTTCCCTGGCCAAAGCAATAGCCATGTTTAAATGCTCTTCGGCCAACGGTATGTTGTCGTTTCGGGAGTAGATAGTACCAATTTCGTACAAGGCTATTATAGTTTGCCGCGGGTTGTTCAGTTCGCGGGCAAGCTGCAAAGCCTCCTGCTCCACTTTGAGGGCCTGTATCAAATCGCCACCTTTTATATAGCCCCTTACCAAGGTAATAGATACGCTGAGCAGGTATTCTTTGGCGCCCTCTTCGGCAAAATATTTTTTTGCCTCTTCAAAATAGATATAAGCATCTTTGGTTTTACTATCGAGCAGTCGCGCCCAATAACCCAGCATAAAATTCGCATAGCCTATAAGCCAACCTTTGCCAATGGTTTTGGCGAGTTCCAACGCATCGAAAGCATATATGCCAGCTTTGGCATGGTCTAAGTTGTTGTACACATGTACCAATACAAACTTTGCCCGAAGCAGCAATTCATTGTGCCCCACGGCTAAACAGTTGCTATGGGTAGCTTCGGCAAGTATTACGGCTTCATTATGCTTGCTGCTATATAAGTACGCATACACCTGCTCAACTTGGGCACGAAGTTTTGTGGCTTCCAATCCATTATTGGTGGCTATTTGCCAAGCCTCCGTGGCAAGCCTATCGGCACGTGGAGCATCCAACTGGTTCATGGCACTGTTGGCAGCGCAGCAAAGGGCTAGGGCATGGTCTTCGGGCCGGGCCAAAT
>CAYYZT010000010.1:0-325 GCA_964476015.1 uncultured Chitinophaga sp. | reverse complement strand
AAGCTCATTACAGTATTTACCCACACGCACAGAGTCCACATACGCCAAGTGCTCACATAGCTCCATACACACTCGCGGATAATCCTCAAGTGTACAAGTAGCCAGTTCGGCTTCCAGCTCGGCTACTATTTCGTGGAGTTTTTTCATGCGATTAATGGTACTAACCCTTTTCTTTTTTAATGATATTTAATGGCTTCAGCCTTCCTCAATTCACCGCCACCGCATCCAACTGCACGGGTATGGTAAGCACCACCAGCGTGCCAGTGGGGTTGCCGTTGGCATCCACTTTATCGGTATAGGTGGCCCCCACCGCCTCTTCGCCGTC
>CAYYZT010000009.1:24191-24664 GCA_964476015.1 uncultured Chitinophaga sp. | reverse complement strand
CGCCCATCCCAGAAAAACTGGGTTTTCCAGCCCATGTTTATCAGTGGCATGGAGTTTTTGGTGGTGGGGTTTCCGTTTACGCCAAGCGATAAGGGCAGCGAGTCGCCGAACATTAACGATGGGTTGTGGCAAGAGGCGCACGATACTTTTCTGTTTTTGGACAGTATTCCGTCGAAAAACAATTCCTTGCCCAATGCTACTCCTTCGTAGGTGGTAATATTGTCGGCAGGTTCCGACAGCCGGGGCGTATGCTTGCTTAGTTGAAACTCGTACCTTTTGGGGAACGAAGCATCCGCCTCATTCCGAACCTTTAGGTTCAACAAGAGGAAGCCAATACTTATGAAGAGTACTATATAGATTGCCCTGCGCAACACCAAAATTTTTCTAAAGAATCAAGTTCACTATCCCTTTTGTCCGTTCAATCCACCCGCTTTTTGCCGCTTCATAAAGTGCCTTTTTTGGCACCGTGGAGG
>CAYYZT010000009.1:19612-24181 GCA_964476015.1 uncultured Chitinophaga sp. | reverse complement strand
GTCAGCCCTTAGGTATGCATTAAAAACTTTTGAGAATGTTTTAGTTCAGTAGAGTTTTAGATGTAGAAAGGTAGGTGCCTGTAACAGCAATATAATGCAAAGATACACTTTAGTCAACTAATGTTGGACATGTCTATCATAAAGAACACCCAATGGTGGGCTACTGGGGCCTGTAGCCCAATCGTAAAGCCTCGTTGTAGTATGCTTGGCCACGGCTTGGGTCGCCTACTTGGGCATGCAGCTCAGCCAGTATCAACAACAGATCAATATCGTTCGATTTAAGTGCTTGGGCCTTTTCGAACATGGCTATCGCATCCTTTGGTTGGTTGAGCTGGAGGTATGTTTTCCCGATATTGATGTACGGGTCGGCTTCGTTGGGCATACGTTCAATGGCCAGCCGGTTTACTTCTATGGCCTTGGTAAGGTTGCCCTGCCTAAAGTAGATGTAGCTCAGCTTGGTGTACACGGGCAAGAAGTAAGCATCGGTGGAAAGAAATTTTTCGTACTGCCGTGCTGCTTCCGTAAGGCGGCCCTGTTCATCCAGGCAAACCCCGTATTGCAACGTAAGATCGGGCGGTGCGGGCGATACGGCAATGAATCGCTCGTAATATACAATCGCATTGGCGCAGTCTTGCCTCAAGCTATACACATAGCCCAAGTTGTGCATAGCGGTATGGAAATCGGGCGCTATGGCTAGGGAGGCTTGCAGGTACTTTTCAGCCAATGCTAGGTATTCCCCTTGCTTGGTGGGGTTTTGGGCTGCCATGGCCATGTATTGGTAGCCCGCCATTTGCTGCACCTTTGCCGAACGGGGGGATATGCGGGCATCGTGGGCGTAGAGCGTAAGCGCATCCTTCCAATCCATATTGCGGGCCACGCTGCGGCCTGCGTACAAGCCGAACAATATGACCAATACCACCCCAAAAGCCGGCTTTAATTGTTTGATGTTCAAGGGGCTTGAATCGGTTTTTTTGAACAACCGCAACAACCCCGCAGCCACCAGCAAGCAGAACCCGAGCGATGCCCCGTAAACCAACCTTTCTGCCACTATGCCCGTAAGCAATACGCCCAGGTTGGATACAAAAAGCAGCCCCAGCAACAAGTACAGCAGCGCAAAGCTTATCAGCCTATCGCGCTTGTAAAGCCATAGGGCCAACACAAACAAACCCACGTATGCAGCCCAGCCCAGCACTGCCAATGGATCGGCGAAATCCGCCACGCTTATTTGGTCGAAACCGTAGTAGTACCGCAGTTGTGAGGGAAATATCATCAGCCCGGCATAGTATGCCATTACCTTGCCCGCGGTGGCTACTTTTACCGAGAGGCGTTTTTCGGCCACCAACGGGTTCTCTACAAAATGCACTTCCCTGCCCGCGCTAGGTACAATATCGGTAACGGTTTTAACGCCGTCGCCATACGGATCGGGCAACTGGGCATAGTAGTTACCGAGATGCTTTTGGTATGTATAGTTGCTGGGATAATCAAACAACACGGTAGTGGCAAATAGGGCCGTGATGCCGGTAAAGCAAGCGGCAAGGAAGAATTGGTGCCACAACTGCCTTTTGGAAAGGTAAAATGCAAGGCCCGCATAAAAGAGGTTGGCGGGTATATAGGTAGGATTATATGCTACATTGAGCCCGGCCATAGCCAAAAACAGTATGGGCACTACCCATTGCTGCCTAAGTTTGGCATGCAGTGCCAGCAATGCCAGTGCCAGCAACGGTTGAAAAACGGAGTCGGGCTGGCCCTGTACATACCAGTGTGCCAGTAGTGCGATAATAGTTACAAATACTATATAGCCTTTCATTTTGGAATCGGAATCCATCCAAAACATTCCTACGGCAAATGGGGCGACTAAAACCATTACCAGAGTGATGCTGCCAAAGCTAGCGGCCGTAACAACCATAGCGGATAGTATTGCAGCAGTGGTATAATGTTGTTTTTTTTCATCCAATAAACCGGTGCCTAAAGTGGCGAGCAAAAGGGCCAAATACGTTAATGTCCTCAAATCCAAGTATAAGAACAATAGGGAAGCTATAATTAGCAAAAACAGACCGATAGTAAAGATTGTGCTGCCCTGTCGTAAATAAGGCAAGTTGATGGAAGCGGATGTTTGATGGGTTGCAAAGTATCCCTTAACGGTTTGGATTGGTTGGCTCCAATTTGCCGTAGGCCAATTTTTTATGGCTGACCAAAATACGGGCGACATAAAAATAGCCACCAACAACAGTGCGTTCTTTTGAGGTTCGTGTATAGGCGAAAAGAACGCCACGATAAGCACCAATGGGAACGACAGCGACATTACCCGCAGCAAATTGGCCGTTGAGAACCAAGAAACGGCCAACGGTATAATGAACGCATAACTGAGCACCGAACGCTTGGATATTACCGAAAGCAGGATAAACAGTACGAACAGCGCATACTGCTGCCACCGGCCGCCACGGGCATACTTCAATGCCCATAACAGGGCACAGATGCCGAATAGGAAGCTGAAAAGCTCGTCGCGGTTTTTGATGCTGGCCACCACCTCTGTGTGCAGCGGGTGGGCGGCAAACAGCAGGGTCGCCACGGCGGGCAGCAGCCAATTCTTTTCCGGCTGAAACGAGCGGATAACAAAGAACAGCACCATGCAGGTAATGCCGTACAGCAGCACGTTGATGGCATGGCTTACGTGCGGGTTGTCGCCAAAAAAGGTGTGCTCAATGGCAAAACTGGCCAATACTATGGGGCGGTACTCAAAGTAGTTGCCTATTTGGTTGTTGTAGTAGTGGGAGGTAAAAATCTGCGGAATGGCCTTGATACCCTGCGAGGTAAGCGGGTGGTTGCGGGTTACATATTCATCGTCAAGCGCATAGTTGTTGGGGATGGTGTTGGCAAAAACGGCCATGGCCACCAAGCCCAGTACCAAGGCAATTTGCCACCAAAGCTTTTCGCCTGATTGAGGGAGTGCGGCCATAGATAGGCAAATATACAAAGTTACTGGTTGCGGGTTACGAGTTACGGGTTGGTTCTCAAAACAACCCTTGCCATCTTGAGTTAAAGCAGAACCGTTGATAGCATATCGATAATGCAACCACATAATAGCAATATCAATTTATAACCGCATTGTAAAAGCAGAATGGAAACACATAATGCCAATATCGATTGCCTCCATCTTCAAATGAAGGTATTATTTTGTATTTAAGCACATAACACAACCCGTAACCCGTAACTCGTAACCCGCAACTTTTTCCGTACTTTTACATCCCTATAAATACCCAAACACGCCATGGAATATAAGTTTCAGGAGATTGAAGCGCGCTGGAAACAGTATTGGAAAGCCAACCAAACCTATAAGGTAAGCAACGACACCACCAAGCAGAAGTGCTACGTGCTGGATATGTTCCCGTACCCGAGCGGTGCGGGCCTGCACGTGGGGCACCCGCTGGGCTACATCGCTACCGACATTTACAGCCGCTACAAACGCCTGAAGGGCTTTAACGTATTGCACCCCATGGGCTTTGATGCCTTTGGCCTGCCAGCCGAGCAATATGCCATACAAACCGGCCAGCACCCCGCCAAAACCACCGAGGTGAACGGTGCCCGCTATATTGAACAATTGGATGCCATTGGTTTCGACTACGATTGGAGCCGCGAGGTGCGCACCAGCGACCCGAAGTACTACAAATTTACCCAGTGGATATTTATACAGCTTTTCCACTCGTACTATAACAATGCCACCCAAAAGGCCGAGCCGATTGCGGACTTGGTAACGGTGTTTGCCAAAGAAGGTAATGCCAACGTAAACGTAGCCAGTGGCAAGGTCTGCAGCTTTACGGCTGACGAATGGAACAGCTACGGCGAGAAGCAGCAGCAAGAAATATTGATGGAATACCGCTTGGCATACCTAAAGTACGGCGACGTAAACTGGTGCCCGGCCTTGGGCACGGTGCTGGCCAACGATGAGGTGAAAGACGGCGTGAGCGAGCGCGGCGGCCACCCGGTAATCAAGAAGAGCATGCGCCAGTGGTTTTTGCGTATTACGGCCTATGCCCAGCGCTTGTTGGATGGCTTGGAAACGGTAGACTTTGCCGAAAGCCTGAAAGAGCAACAACGCAACTGGATTGGCCGCAGCGAAGGTGCCAGCGTAACGTTTAACGTAACAGGCACTGACAAGAATATAGAGGTATTTACCACCCGCCCCGATACCATTTTTGGAGCCACGTTTTTGGTATTGGCACCCGAGCATCCTTTGGTGGCGGAGATTACCACCAATACTAAAGAAGTAGAAGAGTACCAAGCCTATGTGCAGAGCCGCAGCGAGCGCGACCGCCAGGCCGATGTAAAGAAAGTAACCGGTGCCTTTACCGGTGCCTATGCGCACAACCCGTTTACGGGTACCGATGTGCCGATTTGGATTGCCGAGTACGTATTGATGGGCTACGGCACGGGCGCCATTATGGCTGTACCGAGCGACGATGAGCGCGACAATGCCTTTGCCAAGAAGTTTTTGGGCGAGGAATTTATAAAAGAAGTAATCGACCGCTCGCAATACCCAAACAGTGGGCCGTTTGATAAGGTGGGTACGCT
>CAYYZT010000009.1:0-19602 GCA_964476015.1 uncultured Chitinophaga sp. | reverse complement strand
GAAAAACTCGGGCTTATTGGATGGTTTGGAGATTGGCGCGGCCATCAGCACTATTGTGAAAGCAATTGAGGCCAAGGGCATCGGCAAGGGCAAAATAAACTACCGTATGCGCGATGCGGGCTTTAGCCGCCAACGCTATTGGGGCGAGCCGTTCCCGGTGGTGTATAAGGATGAGATGCCGTATACCTTGCCCGAGAGCGAACTGCCCGTAACCCTGCCCGATGTGGAGAGCTTTAAACCTACCGGCGATGGCGACTCGCCACTGGCGCGCAACACTGATTGGGTAAACCACCCCGATGGCCCGCGCGAAACGGACACCATGCCGGGCTATGCGGGCAGTAGTTGGTACTTCCTCCGCTATATGGACCCGCACAACGGCGACTTTTTTGTAGGCAAAGATGCAGTGGACTATTGGCAAAATGTGGACCTATATGTGGGCGGCGCCGAGCACGCCGTGGGCCACTTGCTATACAGCCGCTTTTGGCACAAGTTCTTTTTTGATAAAGGCTGGGTACCCACCCAAGAACCCTATAAGAAGCTGGTGAACCAAGGAATGATACAGGGCAGGTCGAACTTTGTATACCGTATTAATGGTACTAACAAGTTTGTGTCTTTGGGCTTGAAAGATCAATACGAGACCATCGCTTTGCATGTGGATGTAAATATTGTAGATAATGACGTGCTTGATGTAGAGGCATTCAAAAACTGGCTAGAGGACTATAAGAGTGCCGAGTTTGTTTTGGAAGATGGCAAATACATCTGTGGTTGGGAAGTGGAAAAGATGTCCAAATCAAAGTATAATGTTACTAATCCAGATAACGTTATAGAAAAATACGGTGCCGACACTTTCCGTATGTACGAAATGTTCCTCGGGCCGATTGAGCAGAGCAAGCCTTGGATAACTAATGGCTTGGATGGCGTGCACAAGTTTTTGCGTAAGTTCTGGCGGTTGTTCTATACCGAGCAAGGCTTGGAGATAACCGACGAAGCCCCGACTGCCGAGGAGTTGAAGGTATTGCACCGCACCATCAAGAAGATTCAGGAAGACGTGGAGCGCCTGTCGTTCAACACCTGTATCAGTGCGTTTATGATTGCCACCAACGAGCTAACGGATTTGAAATGCCGTAAACGAGCTATTTTGAAGGAGTTGGTAGTGCTATTGGCACCATTCGCCCCGCACATTGCGGAAGAGCTTTGGTCTCGCCTTAGGCGAGATGGCGAAAGCGAAACGGTAGTGTATGCGCCGTTCCCGGTGTTTAACCCCGCCCACTTGGTGGAGAGCAACTTCAACTACCCCGTATCTATCAACGGCAAGGTACGCGCCACTATCGATTTCCCGCTGGACTATACCGAAGACCAAGTAAAGCCTGAAGTACTCGCCAACGAGCAGGTACAAAAGTGGCTGGAAGGCAAAGACCCCAAGAAGTTTATCTTCGTGAAGGGGCGCATTATCAACGTGGTGGTGTAGTTTCGGTCAGACGGCCACAAGCCGTCCGACCGATATTGCGGAGCTGTATTCCCGATTGATACTTGTTTGGGCTTCCTTGCACCTAATAGCGGTCGGACAGCGAAAAGCTGTCTGACCGCGGTTTTAAACCTAAACACAAAGAACACAAAGGTTTCACAAAGGACACAAAGCAACTTGTGTCCTTTGTGTTTTCCTTAGTGACCCTTGTGTTTAAAACAACATCATACAAAAGCGAACGCCGACCAATTTGGTCGGCGTTCGCTTTTTAAAGAGCTAACTCGTAACCCGTAACTCGAAACTCGTAACTTAATACGGTTTGTTCTTTTTCTCTTCCACGGTTTGCTTAAAGTCTTCCGGTTTTACTTGGGCCTGTTTGCCAAGGTACGTCCATTGGATGGCTTGGGTGTACTTATCGAACACACGGTTCAGTTCCTTCAGCGTGGTGTTGTTCACCTGTTCGGGCAACTGCTCGGCCACTTTCCAACTGCTGATTATTTCGTACATGCCCAAGGTAAGCGATTGTTCGCTGGTGGTTTGCTGGCCCATGTAGTAGTTGGTTAGGAACCCTTGTTTCTTGTCGGTCAGTTCTTCCGGCAGAAAACCGTTTTTCTTGATGTCGTTGATGATGTCCGTCATCACTTGCATCGATTGTTTCGGGTCTTGCGTGGAGATGTAGATGGTGTTGTACGGGTTGAGCAAGATGCCGCCGGAATAGAACGCAGCCGGGGCGTAGGATAGGCTGCGCTTGGTGCGCAGTTCCAAAAAGAAACGGCTGCCCATAATGCTCATGCCCAATTGCATTACGGTGCCTTCGGCGGTTTCTTTGGTAGGCGCGCTCATCATGCCACGTATGTAGTTGGTAGCAATGTCGCGGTCTTCAATAAAGTGGCCGCCTTTGGTAATAAGCACCGGCTTGGTTTTGGTGTAAGCCGTGCCGTAAGGCATTTTGGCCAAGGTAGCCTTTACTTTAGCAATCAAGTCAGCCTCTGATATATTGCCCACCACTACCAGGAAACAACGCTGTTTGCCCAGTATTTTCTTGTATTGCGCCTTGATATCGTCCAACGATACGCCTGCTAGGCTCTCCGGGCTACCGGTAGGGTTGCGCTCGTACATGCTGCCTTTAAAAGCGTTTTTCAGGGCAAGGTTTTTCAAGTGTTGGTCGGGGTCGCTCATGTTGCTCATGGCGTTGGCCACAAACTGTTCGCGCAAAATCTCGTACTCTTTCGGGTCGAAAGCAGGGTTAAGGATGGCATCGGAAAAAAGGTCCCAACTCTTGTCCCAGTAGATTTTCACACAGGTCATGTTTATCTCGCTGTACTCCAGTTCTGAGCTGGCACCCAAGTGTATGCCCAGTTTTTCGGCCTCGGTGGCAAAGGTAACCGCATCGCGGCCGCGGGTGCCGCCAGATATGGCCAAATTTACGGTAAGCGCTTCCACGCCTTCTTTCTCTTTGGTATAGTTATCGGCACCGCCCTTAATAAACAGGCGCACGCTCACCACATCTTTGGGCGATTGTTTGTAGATAACTTTTAGCCCGTCAATGGTTAGTTCCTTGGTTTGGGCACTTGCCAAGCTTGCGGACATCAAGGCCACAAACAGCAGTATCATGTATTTATATTTCGATAGTCTCATTGCTCGGTGGTTTATTTGATGTTGTCAAAGCTTTTTACGCCAGTGGTTTCCTTCAGGGTTGAAGATAGCAGCAGGCCATCCACAAAGTACTTGCCTTTAATGTACTTGCGCACATAGTTTTGTATGTCCTGACGGGTAACTTTCTGCAGGTTGTCCACATAGTTGGTGTAGTAATCTATGGAAGCCGAAGCCCACCAGTAAGTTACCAAGCTCACAAACTCTGAGGTGCTCTCTTTGCTGTAAGCATCCTGTATGGCCAGCATTGATTTGGCCGTTTCCAGTTGCTCGTCGGTAAAGTAGTCTTCGCTGTCCCACATTTCTATGTGCTTCAACAAAATTTGGTAAGCCTCTTTTATTTTGGCAGGGTGGGGCACTAGGAAAATCTGTACCGGGCCTACGTGCTTTTGGGTGGAATAACCCACTTGCACCTGCAAGGCAATACCTTTATCAACCAACTCCTGTTGCAGTTTGGATGATTTTTGGCCCAAGATGTAAGAGAATACGTCGGCGGCATAAGTGGCCGGTATATCGTTACGCGTATCGGGGCCGTGGTAGCTGCGCAAAATGATGGGCACTTGGGCGTTTTCGTTTTCGGTAACGAAGTATTGGTTCTGTTTCAACGGCTCAAATTCCGGTATCGGCCACTTCTCGAACGTATTGAAATCAGAGGGCTTCCAATCGCCATAGATGTCTTTAATTTGTTTGAACACGGCATCATGCTTTACATCGCCGGCCACTACTATAATGGAGTTGTTGGGGTAGTAGTATTTCTCTTGGATAACGCGCATTTTCTCCGGCGTGGCGGTAAGGATAACGTCGTGGTCGCCGATAACGTTTTTGCGGCTATACAAGTCGCCCCACAGGTGCTTGTCCATGTCTTTCAACAGGAAAAATACCGGGTTCGATTCGGCACGTTGAAACTCGCCGTCCACCACGGGGTTTTCCTTTTTCATTTCCTCTTCCAAAAACAAAGGATAGCGAATGGCCGAGTTCATAAACTGCAAGCCTTCGGCCAGTTTTTGGGTGCCGAGGGTAATAAAGTAGTTCACCCGTTCGGTAGAAGTGGTACCGTTGAACGAAATGCCCAATTCTTGCACCCGTTTCATAAACGCCTCTTGCGAAGGGATGTCTTTATTGGCTTTGAAAAACATGTGCTCGTACAAGTGCGAGAGGCCGTTGTAGTCGGGTGTTTCGCAATACGAGCCGTTGTGTACGCAAATCTCGATGGTGGCCAAAGGCACGGAGTTGTCTTCTATCACCAATACTTGCAGCCCGTTTTCGAGCTTGGTGAAAAAGAAGTTGGATGGCAGGTTCTGCTGGGCAAACATGCCGCCGGCACAGAACAAGGCCGCCACCGCTAACCATAGTTTATTCATAGTTTCAGCTTTAGGTTTATGTTTGCCGAAATTAAGGCATTTGCCTTAAATGCACTTTATACATCGACAAACTTGGCGGAATATTAGATAATCAAACCGGCAATTTTATAAGTATTGCTGTAATGCGAAGGTAAACTAGCGTGTACTTTTCTTAATTTAGCTGCCGAAAAACAAATAAATCCTAAAGGGTGATGAAGCATTTCTTTTTTCTCGTAGTTTTCTTATCCGGTTTCGCCATTGCTTATGCACAAACCACGGTGGCTATTACCGTAACGGGCGACACGGTGCTGCTGAACGACAACGGCACGTGGACTTTCAAGAACAAACACTCCTCCAAGTCTGAACTGGAGCAAATACCGGCCAGCACCATCGTGTACAAAAAGCCCGAAACCGCTACCAAAATGGTAGAGGGCGGCAAGGGGGTGTATCAAGTTTGGTACGATACTAAAACTTGGACCAAAGTTTCGGCCAGCAAACATAACAAGGATGCGGAACTGGCTTTTGAAATGAACAACAAGCTTGCTTTCTCGATGGTAATTTACGAAAAACTGGAGATACCCGTGGAAACGTTGTTGGACGTGGCTTTTGATAATGCCAAAGAAAGCGGCCAGAACATGAAAGTAACCCTGAAAGAGTACCGTGAAGTGAACGGCAAAAAAGTGGCGTTGATGCAGATGGAAGGGGAGGTAGAGGGCATTAAAATCACTTACTACTCCTATTATTATTCCAACCACAACGGTACTTGGCAGTTCCATACCTATACCATGAGCTCTTTCTTCAAGCAGTTTAAGAGCAAGATGGAAGATTTGCTGAATGGGTTTATAGTTAAGTAATTTGCCTACGAAGCTATATTAGGGCTGGGCAAGGTGGGCACGGCCGATATGGTTATGTCGTGTATTTTCCAGTGCATGTTCACCACTATTTTTCGTAGCTCTTCAACGTTTTCCAGCAGGTTTTCTTCTGATTGTGGCACCACGTATGCTTCGCCAAAATATACTTGGCCGCTTTCGCGAAGCCGCACCCGTGCATCTTTCACCCATTTTTCATGTTTAATGCGCCTGTCCACTTCTGCTACCAGTGGGTCGTGTTGAGCGGAGTCCACAGTACGGGGATAACAATCCATAAGATCTTTCAGCGCGCTTTTCACGTTGCCTATCCCATCCCGTATCACGCTGGTAGAAATGATGATAGCAGCGGCGGCATCGGCCCACCAAAACCCGAAACCGATAAGCACTATGCCCACTATGGCCGCTGCTGCGGTCATCCAGTCGGCTTTTTGGGTGTCGGCATCCGCATATAGCAATTTGTTGTGTATTTGCTCTGCCAAGGGCAGCTTTGTTTTGCCGATGAACATGGCGGGTACGGCACTATATAGCAAGGCCAGTATCATCATCCAGCCAAGCCATACCTGATGGCCCAAAACGCTGATGCTGCCTATGCTGGCACGTTCGGCTTTTACCAGTGCCACTACCGAATCAATAAACAAGTAAGAGCCGATACTGAACAACGCCACCGACCCCGTAAGGTAGGCGATGGAGTAAATACGATGATAGCCATAAGGAAACTCCGCATTCGGCACACGATTGTTGATATGGGAGGCAAACAGATAGGCTATAGCGGGTATCATGCTCATTATATCCTCTATCCATGCGGTTTTCATGGCTTGCGAGCTGCCAGAAGTTATAGCCATTATCACTACCACGGTGGCTAGGTAAATAATGGTGAATAGCTCCAGTTTGCGCGCTTTGCGTTGCACGGGCACCAAGTCGTGGGGCAGTTCAAAATCGTGGGTGGAAATCATCGGGTCGGCTACTTTTGGCGGTACGATTCCAAAAATCCGTCCAAATCCGTCAGCAGGGCATTTTCGCCAGGGGCTACGGCAATAATGTGCTTGCCGCTACTGTCTTCCATATAGGCTTGCGTGATGCCCAGTTCCGCAACAATGGGCGATTCTTTTACCAAGCCGCAAACCACCAAATCCAATTGAAAGTGTTTGAGCTTTTTGGCTAAATCGGTCTCGCTCTCGTGTAGCCATTGTATTTGTGCGTTGTGTTTTGCCGCAAAGGCTTTAATAAGCTCTACCTCCGAACCGGTATAAGTACTGTCGTGTATTATTGTAAAGGGCGGATTGTGGGAAATGCCCACCCGCAAGGTGCCGTGCTGTATGCGGGCCAATGAATCTTCAGCATCTCTGGGGTATTGGCCACAGGCAAGTACTAACAGCAGTAAACAAATCGGCCAGAGGTTTTTCATGGCAATTGATGTGTGTTGCCTACGGAAACCAAAATCCGTGCCTAGCGCATCTGGCTTTGGATAAAGGGAATTACCCTATCTAGTTGACTGGGAGTAAACCAATGAATGCCTGGCATTTTCTTTAGCCACGTCATTTGCCGCTTGGCGTAGTGGCGGCTGTTGCGCTTAATGAGGCGTACGGCCTCTTCCAAATCATGTTCGCCCTCAAAGTAAGCGAACAATTCTTCATAACCCACCGTTTGTAGGGCCTGTTTGTGCTTGTAGGTATGGAAACGACGGGCTTCCTCTATCAATCCGTTGGCTATCATTTGGTCCACTCGCTGGTCGATTCGGGCATAGAGTTCTTCCCGTGGCCACTCCAACCCAATCAAAATAGGGGAGAAGGAGCGTTGCTTTGCCACACCGCTCCTATAACTGCTATATGGCTTGCCCGTGGCCCGGCAAACCTCCAAGGCACGGGTAAGGCGGGAGGGGTTTTGCTTGTCCACTATCGCATAAAAGTCCGGGTCCAGCCGTTCCATTTCGGTTTGTAACCATGCCAGTCCTCGGTCGGCATAGTCGTCGCGCACCTGTTGGCGCACCGCATCGGGTATAGTCGGAAACTCGTCCAAACCTTGCAACAGGGCCTGTACATACAGCCCGGTGCCGCCTGCCAGTATCGCTATGGGATGGTTTTGATACAACGTTTCCAGCAACGCCAATGCATCGCGCTCAAACTGGCCGGCATTGTATTCTTGTGCAATGTCCAGCGTATCGATAAAATGGTGGGGGACCTGTGCCAGTTCTTCGGGCGTGGCTTTGGCGGTGCCGATGTCCAAGTCTTTGTATAGCTGGCGCGAGTCGGCGGAAAGGATGTGGGTGTGGAAGTGTTGGGCCAGTTGTATGGAAAGGGCGGTTTTGCCACTGGCGGTAGGGCCCAATACGCATACCAAATAGCGGGTGTCCATGCGGTTTATTCGCTCGGGGCTTCGCCTATTTCCATGCCTTCCACGTCGAGGTCGCCTTCGCCGATACCGAAATCGGATACGTAAAAGCTTTCGCCACTGCTGCCCGAAAGGCTGCCTTTTGCCGTAACCATGGCAGGGTAGTTTTTGCCCTGTACTTCCTTATCGGTCACTTTTTCCAGCAATACAAAAATGGAGTAGTCAGAGGCATCTTCGTTAAAATAAACCAAGTGCTTGGTTTTCTCCGGCAACACGCTGCTGATGGTATCTTTTTGCCCGTTGATGGCGTTTTCGAACACGCTGCTATGGCCCAAGGTTATCTCGTTCAGTTTTTGCCAGCGGCTGTTACTCACAAAAAACGAAGCCTGCATTTTCAGGTTCAGTTTAAAGCTGTTGGCAATGGCTATATGTAAGTCGTTAAAAGTCTGCGAACCTTTTATTTCGATTTCGCGAACCACGTCTTCCAATTCGTCCACGTACACCCCGATAGTATAAATGCCCATGCGCAATAACTTTGATTTGCACCAAATTTACGCAATTAGGAGAAATGGTACTTAAATTTTTTGCAGTAAGTGCTATTTCTTGGCCTTTGTACCGATTACATATGTGCCAGCTAGGTAATCGTGTAAAGACTGTTTTTGCCGATTGACCAATAACATTATCACATCCGCCGTCCAAGATCCAGCGACTAAAAATAGGATTGCTTCTGCCATATTTTTGCTGATATTCAAGATGCTAAGGGGATTCAATCCGTCAGGGGAAACGAACTCCGTACTAGAAGCGATGGTATATGATTGAAGGAGGTTTATAAATGACAATATAGTAAAAGGAAGACTTCTGATAATTGCTTCTTTTGTATTGGGTTTTGTATGAAGCTTGTTAACTACTTTAATTCCGCGTACTTTCTTGCCTAGCGTCGCACCATACCGGCTTTCCATAATGGGCTTGTATAGTGCATAAAGTACCGCTATTATGGCGAGAATGGGCATGCTTTTTAGCCATATTGCATTAAGATGGTGAAACAGAAATAACGGTGACAACACAATACAATCAATTATGAGTGCTTCGATACGCTTGTAATGATTAGCATACGAATGATCGATTCGACTACCTGTATTTTGAACTTTGGCCATAATTTTTACGACTAATTCAGCTATTGGTAATGTTCACGCTATCAGCATCCACCACATAGGTTCCGGCAATTTTATCGTGCAGGGCTTGTTTTTTGTCGGAGCTTAGATATACCAATATTTCGGCTAGATACCAAGCCGTAATTATTGCCAGCATTACAATTTCCAGAAGTCCGTACCGGGTGTCATCGGATATTTGGTAGAATGGCAGTTCTGGATATAAATAGGCGAGGCCTTGTTTAATCAGCACCAAAAAGAACAGTAGCAACGGGAATATATTTCTTAAAAACGCTTGCCGATAACCTATTCTTTCAAACTTTTGATTCACCACGAGAAGCTTCACCCATTTTTTTCCGAAGGTAGCTCCCCAAGCGCCCTCCAAAACAGGACCATACAATGATTGCCCTATATGGGCTATAGTGTAAAGTACAATACTTAGTGTATTGGATAACCCCAGCTTTTCAAAAAACCATGACCATGCATAGAGTAATATTACATCTATGACTAACGCACCAAATCTTCTATTGAATGGCGCAAAAACCACGTTTTGTTCTCGAATGATTTGCTGTGGCGCATCAAGAATATCGTGCATGGATTCCCTTTTGAAAACTGGATAGGAAATTAGCGCATTTTGGTCAATTCAACCCCAATTTCTTTGCTTTTTCCAGCATATAGGCAAAAGCCGCTTCGCGCGTGTTGGGTATGTCGCCTTCCATAATGGCTTCTTTGATGGCCGTTTTAAGGATGCCTACTTCCTTGCCGGGGCCAATATTGAAATGCGCCATTATTTCCTCGCCGCTTACCGGGGGCTGCCAGTTGCGAACGTGGTCTTTCTCTTCCACCTCCTTCAGCTTTTGGCGTACCAGCTCAAAGTTGGCCAAGTACTTCTTAAGCTTATTGGCATCCTTGGTGGTAATGTCGGCCTCGCACAGTTTCATCAAGCTATCAATGTCGTCGCCGGTTTCAAACAGCAGGCGGCGTATGGCACTGTCGGTAATGTTCTCCTTGCTAAGGCTGATGGGCCGCAAATGCAGCAATACCATCTTCTGCACGAATTTCATTTTGTGGTCGAGCGGCAGCTTCATCCGGCGAAAGATTTCCGGCACCATTTTGGCCCCAATGGCATCGTGCCCGTGAAAGGTCCACCCGTGGCCTTCTTCGTAGCGTTGGGTTTTGGGCTTGGCAATGTCGTGCAATATGGCCCCCCAGCGCAGCCAGAGGTCGTTGCTGGTGCGGCAGAGGTTGTCCAGCACCTGTAGGGTATGGTAGAAATTGTCTTTGTGTGCCTTTCCTTTATACACCTGCACCCCGTGCAGTTTTACCATCTCCGGGAAAAAATGGTGCAGCAACCCCGTATCGAACAGCAGTTTGAAACCGATGGACGGCATGGGCGTTTCTATAATCTTGTTCAGCTCGGTAATAATGCGCTCTTGGCTTATAATGGCCAAGCGGTGCGCATTGCGGGTAATGGCCTCCAGCGTTTCGGGCGCAATGGTAAAATCCAGTTGCGTGGCGAAGCGTATGGCGCGCATCATGCGCAAAGGGTCGTCGCTAAAGGTAATATCCGGGTCCATCGGCGTGCGGATGATGCCCTCCTCCAAATGCTTCACCCCGCCAAATGGGTCCACCAGTTCGCCCAGCCCTTGGGGCGTAAGGCGTATGGCCAAAGCGTTGATGGTAAAATCGCGGCGGTTTTGGTCGTCGTTCAGTGTGCCGTCTTCCACTACGGGCTTGCGGCTGCTGCGGTCGTAGCTTTCCTTTCGCGCGCCTACAAACTCCACGTCAATATCTAGCACCTTGAACATGGCCGTGCCGAAATTCTTGAAAAAATTGACCTTGGGCGACGGCTTAAAGTGTTTGGCCGCGGCATGGGCCAAATCAATGCCGCTGCCGATGCACACAAAATCAATGTCCTTGGTGGGGCGGTTCAACAACAGGTCGCGTACGTACCCGCCCACTGCATAAGCCTCTATATCCAATTCGGCGGCGGCCTTGCCCACGGCGGTTATTATCTGCTGCTCGGCAGGGCTCACGTATTCGTGGTAATCGGTGTTGAGGGTGCGAAGGCTCATGTTAAGGGAGTGCAAAGTTACGCTAACGCACCAATAAAACAGCAACTTCGAGGTTAGTTTACTTGGCTACGGCACTTTTGGCCTATTCTCCATAAATTAGCCCCAATACATACACTACATGAAAAAACATTATTGGCTCTTAGGCTTGGCGCTTACCGTAGGTTTTAGTGCCTGCAACAAAGAGGACGATGCGCAGGGCAATGGCAGCGAACTGGAGCATTTCTATCGTACCGTGTCGGCTATTGAGGTGGAGGTGGCTTATGAGCCCAATGCACAGCCGTACACCATGTTCGGTGGCGAGAATGTTTGGACGTTTACCAAAGCCAACATCGAGGCATTGTTCGATGGTCGTGCTATAGACGTAGCGGTGGCCGTGCCGCCAAACCTTGCGGCCATGAACCCCATACCCGACCAAGGAAAGGATAGCTATACCGCCCGCCAGATATTGACCCTTGCGGATACTTACCGACAAGGGGAGACCTCTGAAAATTTAGGCAACCTGTGGGTAGTGTTTTTGGATGGCTATTTCCATGATGGCGATAGTATTCGCAACAATGTTATAGGGGTTAACATAATTGGCACCACCGTAACGGCTGTATTTAAACCGGTAATAAGCGGCTATGGTGTGGTAAATTCGCAGCGTAGGTTTCTGGAGCAAACCACCATCGTACACGAACTGGGACATGCCCTGGGCTTGGTAAACTCCGGTGTGCCGCTTACCAGTAGCCATCAAGATACCGACCATGGCGCGCACTGCTCCAACCAAGATTGCGTAATGTATTGGCTCAACGCGGGGGCAGGGCTTAGTAGCTTTATCGGCGGCATCAGCCAAAACACTATTGTTTTCGGCCCGGAATGCTTGCAAGATACGCGCTCCTATACGCCTTGAGGCGTTTCTGTTTGGAGGATTGGCATAAGTATTGATTATACTAAATCAAACCAAAACTTATAGCCATGGCAACCAAAAAGAAACAACCCGTAAAAAAGACCCAAAGCACGCCCAAAAAGGAACAACGCCAAAAGAAACCGCTGGGCCTGACCAACAATACGGATGAAATAACCATCACGCACTAATACGGTGCCCCCACAAAAAAAGAAGAGCACGGCAATTTGCCATGCTCTTCTTTTTTTGTGGTAGTCTTCCCGTTTCGATGTAAAATAAAACGCCCCCCGACGGTTGTCGGGGGGCGTTGCAATATAGCTTGCGGCTAATTACTTAGCTACGCTGATTTTGCTGGTAGCGGTAACACCGTTGGCAGTTACGCGAACGAAGTAGATACCGTTGGCAACGTTCAAATCAATGTTTTGAACTGGAGCAGCAATGGTAGAGAAAGTGTTGGTGTTGTAAACCACTTTGCCCATCAAGTCAACAACCATTACGTTGGCGTTTTCGGCATTAACCTTAGAAAGGTCAAGGGTGAAAGAGCCAGTGTTAGGGTTAGGGTACAAAGCGATGTTAGACAACAGTTCAACTTCTGCAACACCATCTGGAAGGACGCAACGTGGGAAGTTGGCTGGTACAACAGAGATAGTGAAAGGAGCAGAAGAAACTTGGCAACCCGCACCGTTGTCGGCAGTAAGCGTTACGGTGTAGGTAGTAGTGCCGCCAGCAGGGTAGCTACCGGTACCGTTTATGTTTCCGCTTTGGAAACCGTTGCCATAATCCCAAGTAAAGGTCCAATCGGTAGTGTTGGTAGAAGTATTGGTAAAGGTAATGGTCTTATCTGGGCAAACACGGTTTTGGGTAAGCAGGGCAGTATCGTTGGCTGTAGGGTTGTAATAGCTAGAAGCTGCGGTAAACCTCACGGTTTGGTTTACGTCAAGGCTAACAATTTTGCTGTCGGTAGCAGAGCAACCGGCATTGTTGGTAACGGTAACGCTGTGTGTGCCGTTTTTCACGAAAGTGCTAGAGGTGTTGGCACCGTTGCTCCAAGCAAAGGTAGAACCGTTAACGAAGCCGCCAGTAACAGCAGTAACAGAGATGCTGTCGCCGCAACCGATGGTGGTATCGTTGCCCAAAGTAACAGTGATGCCACGTACGGTAACGTTTACGTTAGCAGTGATGGTATCGGCACCGCCTGGGGCGTTTTCGTCGATAACCATTACGCTGTAAGTTACTACACCGTTGGTAGAAGGAAGCGTAACGCTAGTAATGCTAGAGTTTGGAGAAGTAAAGGTACCGTTGCCGCTCCAGATGTAGGTGTAATCATCAGGGATGCTAGAACCGCCGGAAGCATTGGCGCTAAGGTTTACCACATTGCCTGGGCAACCGGTAGTAACGCTAGCCCTTGGGGTAGCCAAGAACGGAGGATCGATGGTCAGGTAAGGAACGATAACGATGTTTTGGATGTACCATTCTTCGCACTGGCCGTCATCAGAAGTACCGTTGCCGTTGCAATCAGCATAAAGGATGTTCACGCCGCTTACGTTTTGGCCGTTTTGGTTGTAGTTGATACGGTAGATAGAGTTGAAATCTACGGTAGAAGGGGCAGCACCGCAACCGGTACCGCAAGTGTTGCCGTGGCCGGCAGAGAATTGGAATTGGTTGGTAGTATCACCGAAGAATTCCACGCCGATTACAAAGCGGTCGCCTTGGCCCAAGTTGGTAACTGGGTAGAAGGTTTGTACAGTGTATTGGCCAGATGGGCTAAGGTTGGTAGTGGTGATGATGGTATCAGACCACAATATCGGGTTAGCGATGTTGGCACCGGAAGTTTGGATGCCGGCAGCACCTTGGCCCCTGTACACCTTTACGATAAGGGTATCGGGAGTGCTGGAGTTCGGGTTCCTTTCGTGGTTGAAAACCAAATCAAAGCTATCCAAAGTGTATGGGGTAGTGGTTACACTGTATCCTACACCGGTGGTATTGTCAACAATGGTATCGAATACTACAACCGCCCAAAGGATTTCGCCGTTGAAAACAGGCAAGTTGGGCAAGTTGCTGTGCAAACGCCATGCATAGCGCTCGTACACGCCGCCTTGGTCAAGAACCGCGGTTTCGTCAAGCTCATCATAATCGATGTAGATGCTTTGCTGAACGCGGTTGCCAGATTTCAGGCTTTGGCGGTAATCTTGCAATTGCTGTAACTGGGCAGGGTTCAGCTTGTTTGCGTTTACGCTTGACCCAGGGATCGACTGCGCCCAAATAAAGGTGCAGCTCAAACAAAATAGTAGGCCAGTAAAAAACTTTTTCATAAAAGAGGTCTTTTGGTTCTGCTTTAAAAATGGTCAAATGGGGTTAAACAAATAGAGTAATGGACAAAACTATTAAAAGTAAGGGTAAATCCAAATCTTTTGGGCGAAAGTTCTTTTAAATGGTCTTGGTACATTACGCTACTATAATCAGACTTGTTAACTATTATTTAGGTTGCAAGATGGCACAGTCATTTACATAACATGCCTTGTACAAAGCAGGCGCGGCAACGGGCTTGGTAAGCTTCCGCCTCGCCCAGTAGCAGCGTTTCGGCATTGTGCAAGGTGCGAAACGAGTGCGATGCGATATCGCCGCACACCATGCAGATGGCGTGCAGCTTGGTAACATATTCGGCTCCTGACATCAATGCCGGCACGGGGCCGAAGGGCTTGCCCATGTAATCCATGTCGAGCCCGGCTATAATTACCCTTATGCCTTTGCCCGCCAACGTTTGGGCCACGTTCAATATACCTTCGTCGAAAAACTGTGCCTCGTCTATCGCCACCACGTCCACTTCTTCGGCCATGAGCAATATTTCTGATGAGTGGCCCACGGGGATGGAGGCCACGTTGTTTGCGTTGTGCGACACGATGTCGGTTTCGTGGTAGCGCACGTCCACCTTGGGCTTGAATATATTGATGCGCTTTTGGGCAAGCTCCGCCCTGCGCAATCTGCGTATCAATTCTTCCGTTTTCCCGGAGAACATGGAACCGCATATTACTTCTATCCAACCTTTCCGTTCGTGTGCAATATGGGGTTCGATGAACATGATGTTTATTATTTTAATTGGCTGGCAAACGTCAAATTTATAATTTCAAGCCATCAATAGGAAACCGCAAGCGCCAACCATGGAGGACAAGAACCAGATACATTACGATATTGCCGAACTACTGGAAAAAATCGCCCATTTAAACATAAAGCTCGCCAGCACCACCAAAATACACCCGGTGGAGTTGGATTTGCTGCGCAATTATGTGCGCGAGCTGGATAAACTGGCCGATGCGCTGCCCGTGTTGCAATTGCCCAAGCCTACCTTTGCGCCCCCAACGCCCGCCGTGGAGCCACCTTCGTTGTTCAATTTGGGCCTTGCCGAAGACCGTGGGCATACCGCGGAGGCGGAGGCGCAACCAGAGCCGCAAGAGGAAGAGACCGAGCAAGCAGAGCCGGAGAGCGAGGGGATAAAGGAGGAAGAGGCCCCCGTGGCCAGTTGGGATTTTGCCCCGCAAACGCCCATAGAAGAAGAAGCGGTTCTCCCGGAGCCAGTGGAGGAAGAGCCTGTAGCCGTTGATGAAGGCGAGGAGATTTTGGCGGAACCGACGGATGATATGGAACAGGTAGGGGGAGGCGACGAGGAGCCCGTAACCCAAACAGCGTTGCAGGAAGAGGCTTTTTCCTTTGCGCCCGAAACAGTTTGGGAAGAACCTGTGGCCGAAGAAGAAGCACCTTTTGTAGTGTGGGCCGAACCCGAAACGGAGGAAACTACCGTAGGCGATACAAGTGCTGAAGATGAAGTTTCCACGGAGCCTTTTGCGGAAGAAGAACAAGAAGACTCGCCACTAGATGCCGACGTAGCGGAGCAGCCGCAAGCCCCCGTTTGGTCATCGCATGCGCCGCAAGCCACGGAGCAGCAGGTTTTTGAGGAAGTAGAAGATACCGTTGAAAGCGAAGAGCCAATACCGCATATAGAGGAAGAGACCGAGACGCCTGAAGATTTCCTACAGCAACAAGAAGCCCCCGTTTGGGCATCGCATACGCCGCAAGCCACGGAGCAGCAGGTTTTTGAGGAAGTAGAAGATACCATTGAAGACGAAGGGCCAATACCGCATGTAGAGGAAGAAACAGAAACGGGTACGCCTGAAGATTTCCCACAACAGGAAGAAGGGCCACAGCAACAAGATGCCCCCGTTTGGGCATCGTATGCGCCACCGGCCACAGAGCCGCCAGTTTTTGATGCCGGGGAAGATAGGATTGAAAACGAAGAGCCGATACCGCATATAGAGGAAGAAACAACAGTGCAGGAGCGGGAGAGCTTTCCACTGGCTACGGACGTAAAGGCGCAACGGGAAGAATCGGCCCAGCAGCAACAAGAGCCACACCCCACACCGCAATGGCCTACCGACCCACAGTCGCCTACGGAAACCAAACGCTCCTTAAACGATTTGTTCAGCCGTGAGGCAGGGCACGACACAAGCTCCCGTTTCCAGTTCCAAACCCGCCGCAACCTGCGCGAAATGATTGATTTGAGCGAGCGGTACATCTTTACCAAAGAACTCTTCGGCGGCGATGCGGATTATTATGACCGCGCCATCCGCCAACTCAACCAATTCGAAACCTTGCCAGAGGCCCAAAACTATATTGTAAACGAGCTTCGCCAACGGTACAAATGGGAAGGGAAAGAGCAAGTGGAGCGGCAGTTTATCAAAATTGTGGAAAGGCGGTTTGCTTGATGGTGGATTTGATGATCGGTTAATCTATTGAACTGTTGATTGGTTATTGGCTACCGATAAGTAACCTTATCTTTGGCCCCGATTTTAATACTGAACAATCCGATTAATGGTTAAAGCCTGTTACTGTTCAACGGATTAACCAATCAACTGATTAACAAAAAGCAATGAATTTTATAGACGAACTTAAATGGCGCGGGCTTTTTCACCAAGAAATACCCGGAACGGAAGATTTGCTGAACAAGGGTGAAGTGGTAAAAGGGTATATTGGTTTCGATCCTACCGCGCCTTCGCTGGGCATCGGCAATATGGTGCAAATCATTATCCTTATGCACTTTCAGCGTGCCGGGCACCAACCTATCGCCGTATTGGGTGGTGCCACTGGCATGATTGGCGACCCATCCGGCAAATCGGCGGAGCGCAACCTGCAATCGTTGGAGCAGTTGGCCATCAACAAAAAGAACGTTGAGGCACAGTTGCGTAAGTTCCTTGATTTCAACAAGGAAAAGAACCCTGCCATATTGGTGGACAATTTCGATTTCTACCGAAACATGACCGTGTTGGATTTCTTGCGCGATGTGGGCAAGCACCTTACCGTGAACTATATGATGGCCAAAGACTCGGTAAAAAACCGTTTGGAAACGGGCATATCGTACACCGAGTTTTCTTACCAACTGATTCAGGCTTACGATTTTGTGCAGCTATACCAGCAGCACGATTGCAAGTTGCAAATGGGCGGTAGCGACCAGTGGGGCAACCTTACCAGCGGCGTGGAGCTTATCCGCCGTATGACGGGCGGCGAGGTGTTTGCCGTTACCAGCCCATTGGTTACCAAAACCGATGGTACCAAATTCGGCAAGACCGAAAAGGGCAACGTTTTCCTGTCGGCAGAAATGACCTCGCCTTACAGTTTCTACCAATTTTGGATGAACGTGAGCGACGACGATGCCGAGAAGTTTATCAAGATATTTACTTTCCTCGACCGGCCTACCATCGAGGCATTGATTGAAGAGCACCGCCAAGATCCGGGCCGCCGCATATTGCAAAAACGCTTGGCCGAAGAAGTGACCGTAATGGTACATAGCCAAAAGGATTTGGAAACGGCCGTTAAGGCATCGAGCATCCTTTTTGGCAAAGGCACCCGCGAAACATTGCAAAGCCTATCTCACAACGATTTGTTGAGCGTGTTTGAAGGGGTGCCCCAAGTAAGTATTGGGAATGATAAGATAACCAACGGATTAAGCCTGTTGGATTTTCTTACGGAAGCTACCGGCGTGTTTCCTAGCAAAGGCGAAGTGCGCCGTGCCATCAAGGGCAACGCGCTCTCCATCAATAGCGAGAAGGTGACCGACGAAAACGCCAGCATTTCTGCCAGCGATTTGATAAACGGCAGCCTTGTTTGGGTGCAGAACGGTAAGAAGAACAACCATTTGGTATTGGTGGGGTAGGCACAAATGTGGCGAGCCACTCTTAAAACGAATCCACGCCCACGCCCATAGTTTCTTCAATTTCCTTTATTTCGCCGGTAAACTTGGTGGCTATTTCCGTTACGTCGTAGCCGTTTTCCACCAGCCAGCGGCTGAATGCGGAAGAATACCCGTTGTTGGTAAGGAATATCTTTTGCGCCCCGGTTTCTTTTACCGATTGTATCAGTTGGTTCCAATCCGCATGGTCCGACAATACAAAACCCTTGTCGATGTTAGGGGCCTTGCGTGCCCCCCGCAAACTCATCCAGCCCGATGCGGCGGCAATGGAATACGGTTGCACATCTTTAAGTATAGGGGAGTAGATGATGGACGGCATGGCCAATATAAGTGAGTTGCGTGCAACGTTTTGGCCTAAATCGAGTTTGGCAACGGAAGGTAGGTTGATGCCTTGCCTTCGCAGAACTTGGTTGATGGTTTCTATGGAGCCGTGGGCATAAACCGGGCCTATGCCGCGCTCTAGGTGGTTAAGCAGTCGTTGGGTTTTGCCGAGGGTGTAGCCTATAATAACCGATACGGTGTCGTTCTCCGTGTTTTGGTACCACCATCGGTTAATATCGTCGAAAACTACTTGCTGCGGTTGCCATTCAAATATGGGCAGGCCAAAAGTGGAGTCGGTAACCAATACATCGCATTTCAGTGGCTC
Source organism: uncultured Chitinophaga sp. (assembly GCA_964476015.1). GTDB lineage: Bacteria > Bacteroidota > Bacteroidia > Chitinophagales > CAIOSU01 > CAIOSU01. The sequence goes on along the minus strand of CAYYZT010000009.1, from coordinate 957 downwards.
AAATGGTTTGCTGATGCCATCGTCTACCATTTTAAAATCGCCGGTAACCACCCATACCTCGCCTTTGTACTCCAAGCGTACCTGTGCCGAACCTACTATATGGCCCGCCGGGTGCAAGGATATTTTTACACCGTTTTCATACAGCGTTTGGCCATATTCCACGCCTTGTATATCTATATACTCCCCAAGCATATGCTTCAGCAAGGGCACGGAGGCATGGTGGGCCAAGTAACTTCGGTTGCCTATACGGGCGTGGTCGGCATGGGCATGGGTAATAATGGCACGGTCAACGGGTTTCCAGGGGTCAATATACACGTCGGCCACAGGGCAATAAATGCCACTGGAGGTAAAATCGAGCAGTTGGGACATAGGGTTAGGTAGTTTTAGGCCATGTGCATTACATTTTATGGGTGTCCATTTCGGGTCAGGTTTTGAGAAATTAGAGAAAAGAATCGGGTTTGTCAACAGGTTAGGATTCTTTTTATGTGTCTGGCTATATTGTTTTATAACACTGCATCAGCATGTGATAGGACCAGTAATGGTAAGCGTATTGCGAACTAACAATCGTAAGCGTATGTATATTGTTTTTTGTGGTGAATGTTAAATAATGTAAAAACGGGTGGCAATGGGTATTTCTTGTTATTTTTATCCAACCTGCACCTAACTTGTATGAAGATGAATCGACTACTTTCGTTCCCGCTGCTGTGTGTGGCCACTGTGAGCCTTTTGTTATGGACTTCTTGCGACAGACAGACGTGCGAAAACGTAGTTTGCCCCGGAAACAACATGACCTGCTATGCCGGGCAATGCGGTTGCGTGCAAGGTTATGAGGGTCCCAATTGCGATGCTTTCAGCTATGAGAAGTACATAGGCAACTACCAAGTGTCGGAAAACTGCACTACGGGCACTGGCAACCAGCAAGGTTTCCCGTACAGCATGTACATCAGCCTGGGCAGT
>CAYYZT010000008.1:24215-24799 GCA_964476015.1 uncultured Chitinophaga sp. | reverse complement strand
TTCAAAAAATATTGCCATACGCCATGGAAACCGAGCGGTTGAAAGAGCGCATACAGGCCAACGGACACTTTAAGGATATTGTACCGCCGAAAATTTAACCGCGCTATTGGCCTTTGCCGAATTTGCTTTTCAGCCAATTGGCAAATTTGCTGCCCTTCTTTTCCATATAGCCTTCGTCTTCCTCTTTTTCCCCGATAAGGATGCTAATGGGCTGAAGATTATCCACTTGGTCGCACAATATTTTGATGATGCCCATATAAGGAATGGCGATAATCATGCCCGGTATGCCCCACAGGCCGCCGGCTATTACTACCCCTATGATGGATGCCATGGGGTTGATGGATACCTTGCCGCCTACTATAAGCGGCTCTAAGAAGTAGCTCTCGATAAACTGCGCAAAGAAAAACAGGCCGAGGATGGCGAAAATGGGCCAAGTTTCCTCGGAGGTAATCAGTACCATAATGATGGGCAAGATGCCGCCAATCAAGTTGCCGATGTAGGGGATAATACTGAGCACGGCCGCTATTACGCCCAACAGCACCCCGTACTTTACCCCGAACAGGCTCAGCCCCACGGAGTACATG
>CAYYZT010000008.1:20626-24205 GCA_964476015.1 uncultured Chitinophaga sp. | reverse complement strand
GCCAAAAACGTAATAAGCATCAGCTTGCCGAACAGGTATTGCGGCGCCACCTTGCTTATTTTGTTCAGTGTTTCGGTGGCTTCTCCTTGCTTTTCCCTTTTGGCGAATTTGATAAACGCTTCCTTAATCCTTTCGTGGAAGAGTAGGAAAAGGATGGTATAAACCAGCGTGAGGCCAAAATTGGTCATGGTTTGCGTGGTGGCGGAGAAGATGCCGCCCGCGCTGCTTTTCACGGAGTTCAGCATTTCCTGCACCCCGTCGTCGGCGGCGGTTTCCATTTGTTGGCGGCTGATGTTGAATTTCGTTTCGGCAAAGCCCATCACTTGGTCTATGCGCTTTTCGGCATTCACCTTCAGTTCGTCGAAATTATCGATAAAGCTGTACACCTGTACCGATACCAAGCTGAAAACGCCTGCGATGAAAATAATAATAAGCATGAGCGACATGAAGGCAGCAAGCCCTCTTGGTACGCGCCATTTTTGCAACTTTTCCATAATAGGGGTAAGCAGCATGGCCAACAGTGCCCCTATGGCAATAGGTACCAATAGGGTTTGGCCAAATACCATGGCACAAATAACAATGGCAAGGATAAGTAAGCTTAAGGCAGCGATAGTAAGCCTTTTGAGTGGCTCGGTCATAGCGGTGTGGTTTGGGTTTGCTTATCGCTATTGTTGTGCCAAGAGTGGAAATGCCAGTAATGCGAAGATTCTTTAGCTGCAATGGGAATTGAATGGGGAATTTGTTGCCCATGTATGATTTGTGTGGAACCACACTGCTTTGGAGACATTTCTATAGAACCATACCCTCCCAGTCGATGTTATAACTATATTTGTTGGTTTAGTGAATTCACTATTGAGAGAGCGAGACTATGATTAATTATGAGCGTTTCACGCTGGACAATGGATTGAGGGTATTGGTGCACGAAGACCATACTACCCCCCTGGCAGCGGTAAACTTGTTGTACGATGTGGGCTCTAGGGATGAGACACCCGAAAAAACGGGATTCGCCCATTTGTTCGAGCACCTGATGTTTGAGGGGTCTAAAAATATCGAAAACTTCGATGAGCCTTTGCAACGGGCAGGCGGCGAAAGCAATGCCTTTACCAATAACGACATCACCAATTACTACGACGTGCTGCCAGCCACTAATCTGGAAACGGCTTTTTGGCTGGAGTCGGACCGTATGCTGGCCCTTGACATTAACGAGGAAAGCCTAGAAGTGCAGCGTAAGGTGGTGTGCGAGGAGTTTAAGGAAAACTACCTCAACCAGCCTTATGGAGATGTGTGGCACCTTATAAGCGACATATCTTACAAAACCCACCCGTACCAGTGGCCTACCATCGGCAAAAACCTAGAGCATATTGAGGGTTTTGAGCTGAACGACGTAAAGCATTTCTTCAAAAAATATTACAACCCCAACAATGCCATTTTAGTAGTGGGCGGCAACGTAACCACCAAAGAGGTAAAGAAGCTGACCGAAAAATGGTTTGGCGATATACCGAAAGGCAGCCCTATTAAACGGGGCTTGCCGCCGGAAGGCCCCCAAACGGCCAAGCGAGAGTTGGAAGTGCGCGCCGATGTGCCGGGAGATGCCCTGTACAAGATGTACCACATGGGCGACCGCAACTCGCAGAACTTTTACGTGATGGATTTGGTGAGCGATATACTGGCCCACGGCAACGCATCCATACTATACCGCAGGCTTGTGAAAGAGCTGCGGTTGTTTACCGAAGTAGAGGCTTACGTAACGGGCACGCTGGATGCGGGGCTGATGATATTGGAAGGCAAATTGGTGCCCGGCGTTAAAATGAAGACGGCCGAGAAGGCTTTGGACGAGGAATTGGCCAAATTTGCCTCTACCCGCGTAAGCGAGCGCGACTTGCTGAAAGTAAAAAACAAGCAAGAAAGCGTTACCGTGTTTAGCGAGGTAAACCTGTTGCACCGTGCCATGAACTTGGCGTATTATGAACTGCTGGGCGAAGCCGAGCTCATCAATACCGAAATGGACAGGTATTTGGCCGTAACGGCCCAAAACGTATTGGAACATTCACAAACCGTATTTGAGCCGGAAAACGGCTCTGCTATATACTATTATGCCAACAAAAAGTAAACTAGACCGCTCGGCAACGCCAGCGTTGGCACGGGTAGAACAACTGGATGTATTAAAGCCGGAAAAGCTTTCGTTGCCCAACGGCATACCCTTGTACGTTTTCAGCGGCTTGCAGCAAGATGCGGTGCGTATAGAGTGGGTGTTTAATGCCGGTAAATGGTATGAGCACGATCGCTTACAGGCCAGCATGACCGCCCGCATGATGAAAGAGGGCTGCAAGGATTATCCTTCGCACGAGTTTCACGATCTGTTGGATTTTTACGGGGCCACCATCAAATCGTACGCCGGGCCTGATACGTCCAGTTTCCAACTATACTGCCTCAACAAGCATTTGGCGCAGGTGCTGCCCATAGTGGAAGATGTAATAAAGGAGCCGCTGATTGACCAACACGATTTGGACATTGTATTACAAAGCAACCGCGAGCAACTTAAAGTGAACCTGATGAAGCCCGACTACTTGGCAGATAAGGTTTTCTCGGAGTCGCTTTACGGCCTTAAGCACCCATACGGCTACGAGCTGGAATTGGAAGACTACGACAACACTACCCGCAACATGCTGCTGGATTACCACAAGGAGTTTTACTCGGCCAGCAACTGTAGCATCGTGGTTTCGGGCAATGTGGATGGTAAGGTGCTGAAAGTGTTGGAACGCGAGTTTGGCGGTACCGATTGGCTGGGCACCAAGCCCCGCGCCAAGCTGCATAAAGAGCTTGATTCCAAAGAGCGGCTGCAACGCCACGATGCCATCGAGGGTTCTTACCAAAGCGCCATCCGCATCGGTAAAAAGCTGTTCAACAAAGCCACGCCGGAGTATCAAGAGTTTTCGGTGTTGAATACCATCTTGGGCGGTTATTTTGGCTCCAGGCTCATGTCCAACATCAGGGAAGACAAAGGCTATACCTACGGCATTTACTCCGGCCTTAGCAGCATGCGCCACGGCGGGCATTTGTTTATTTCTACCGAGGTAGGGGTGGACGTGCGCCAAGCCGCCATCGACGAAATATATGCCGAAATGCAGCGTTTGCAAGAGGAGGCCGTGAGCAAGGACGAACTGGATTTGGTGAAGAATTATATGATGGGCCGCTTGCAAAACAGCCTTGATGGGCCGTTTAAGGTGGCCAGCATGTACAAGGGCCTATATACTTATGACTTGGATATTGACTATATTTACGGATTGGTGGATGTAATCAATACCATTACGCCGGAGTATATCCAAGAGCTGGCAAATAAGTATTTGGATCCATCCACCATGTACGAGATAACCGTAGGATAATACCCCTGATGAAATCCATACTACCTATATTCCTGTTTTTTGCCGCATTTTTCGGCATCAAACCCCTTATAGCGCAAAACATACCCGCACCCACCTTGCTCTGCGTAGCTACCAACGAGCAAACCGGCGACGTGGCCATTACTTGGAGCGCCCCGCCGCTCGACCCTTGCGGCCCGTTCGTGCAATACGTGTTGCA
>CAYYZT010000008.1:3490-20616 GCA_964476015.1 uncultured Chitinophaga sp. | reverse complement strand
GCCGGGCGGCCCATGGTTGCAGGTAGCGGTTATCAATAATTACAGCACCGTTACCTATAACCATACCGGTGCCAATGCCACTATCGTGGATTGGACTTATAGGATTTTCATGGTGCAAAACTGCCCGGGTGCCGTATCCGATACCTCTGCACTGTTGGGCGAGGAGATTTTGTTCACGCCTGCCATTAATTATGTAACCGTGCAGCCGAATGGCGATGTGCAGGTAAACTGGCAGCAAAGCCCCAACACTGCTCCTGAAGGTTTTGTGATATTGTATATTGATCCGGGCACGGGTTTGGGCATCCGTATCGATTCGGTTATAGGCTCTTCGGCCACTACTTTTATCGACCAAACCCAAGACCCTACCACCGCAGCGGTGATGTATGAGGTAAAGGCTTTTAACGAGTGCGGCAACGAAACGGCTAACAATCCCACACATACCACCATTTTCTTGGATGCCGTGGTTGACCCTTGTGCGCAGGAGGTAATGCTTTCGTTCAACCCTTACCGAAACTGGCCCGGCGATTCCGTGGCCAATTATACGTTGGAGGTAATAGTGGATGGCAACACCCCCGAACTGATTGGTTTGGGCAACAACTATCCGCCCTCTAACCCGAACGTGCGCTATGAGTATGTGTACAGTATCGCGGGCCTTTCTGGCGATTCCATCCAATTCCGGTTGGTGGCACAACACCCAAACGGTACGTTCGAGTCGAGCAGCAATTACCTTAAAGAGCCGTTGAATGCCCTGCAATCTATCGGTTTCAACATGATTTGGAACGCTACCGTAAACTTGGATAGCACCATTACCGTTAGTTGGATTACCGATACCACGGCGGATATTTCCAGCTTTATCGTTTACCGTGGAACGGACCCGACTTCTTTGGTAGCGGTGGACAGCATCGCTGTTACGTTGGGTAGCATCCCGTATCTCAACACCTATATTGACAGCAGTGTAGACGTAAGTGCCAACAGCTGGTACTACCAAATAGTAGCCCGCGATACGTGCGGTTTTCGGTTGGCATCCGACCCGGTGCGAACCATTTTTGTAACTGCCGAATTGGTTGGCGGATTCAACGAGATAGGTTGGAACAACTATGAGCAAACCCACGGGCTTTTGCTCAATACCACCTTGTTTCGTTTGCTTAACGGCACATTGGTGCCCATAGAAACGGTATTGCCCAGCGTAAACGATTACCAAGACCCAGTGGAAACGGCCATCACTACCGACGGTACTTTCTGCTATGTGGTACAACAGGAATACCAATTTGTGCTGCCCAGCATGGGCATTTCGCGTGGCTTGGATACCTATTCGCAAGTAGCCTGTGTCGATTTGCCTCCCAAAATCTTCATCCCCAAAGCCTTTGTGCCCGATGGCATCAACAAGCAGTTCAAGCCCGTGTTGCTGTTTCCCGCCAAGGAGTATGAGTTCCGCATTTTCGATCGTTGGGGCAAGGAGCTGTTTTTCACTCAAAACATCATAGCCGGGTGGAACGGTACCTACAATGGCGAGCGACTGCCGTTCGGTGGGTACGTCTATGTTATCAAAGCCGTAAGCAATGCCGGCGAAGTGGTGGAAGAGACGGGCGTGGTGGTGTTGGTAAGATAGTTAACTCAAAATTGAAAATTCAAAATTGAAAATTTCAATACGTTTTGCGTAGTGAAGTTCAGTTATAAGAAGCTCCGTTAGCCAATTTTAAACTTTAAATTTTCAATTTTAAATTGTCTTTCTTTTCCGTTCGCCCCATATACCCTAATTTTGTGCAAAGTTGCACTCATGTTACAACCCAATGAAAAGTTTGCGGGCCAAGGCCTCACTTTTGATGATGTTCTCTTGCTACCCAACTACTCCGAAGTACTGCCCCGCGAAGTAGATACCACTACCCAACTTACCCGAAACATCCGCATCAACGTGCCCATTGTGAGCGCGGCGATGGATACCGTTACCGAATACCAGTTGGCCATAGCCATTGCACAAGAGGGCGGCCTGGGTTTCATCCATAAAAACATGTCCATCGATCAGCAGGCCGAGCAGGTGCGCAAAGTAAAGCGCAGCGAGAGCGGTTTGATTATCGACCCCATTACCTTGCGCCCGCACAATACCATCGGCGAAGCCAAGAAAATCATGAGCGAGTACCGCATCGGCGGTATCCCGGTGGTGGATGAGAGCTTTAAGCTGGTAGGAATCCTTACCAACCGCGACCTGCGCTTTGAAACCGACGTAACCAAGCAAGTAGGCGAGGTGATGACCAAAGACAAATTGGTGATAGCCCCCGAAGGAACGGACCTGCGCAAAGCCGAACAGATACTGAAGGAATACCGGATTGAGAAGCTGCCCGTGGTAGACGGCGGCGGCAAGCTTATCGGCCTCATTACCTACCGCGACATTATCAAGGTACAGAGCTACCCGAACGCCTGCAAAGACCAATATGGCCGCTTGCGTGTGGGTGCTGCCGTGGGCGTTACCGCCAACCTGCTGGAAAGGGTAGGGGCTTTGGTGAAAATGGGCGTGGACGTAGTAACCTTGGATACTGCCCACGGCCATAGCCGTGGGGTTATAGAATCGTTAAAAGGCCTGAAAGCCCAGTTTCCTGACTTGCAAGTAATTGCCGGCAACGTAGGCACCCGCGAAGGTGCCCGTGCGCTGGCCGATGCAGGTGCCGATGGCGTAAAAGTGGGCATCGGCCCAGGTTCTATCTGCACCACCCGCATTGTTACGGGCGTGGGTGTGCCGCAGCTTACAGCCATTTATGAAGCATCATTAGGGTTGAAAGGTACCGGCGTACCGTTGGTTGGCGATGGCGGCATCCGCTACACGGGCGACATTGTAAAGGCCATAGCCGCAGGTGCCGATACCATTATGGCGGGCTCTTTATTCGCTGGGGTGGAAGAATCGCCGGGCGAGACGATTATCTACGAGGGCCGAAAATTCAAGTCGTACCGTGGCATGGGCTCTGTGGAGGCCATGAAGGAAGGCAGCAAAGACCGCTATTTCCAAGACGTGGAAGACGATATCAAAAAGCTCGTGCCGGAGGGCATCGTGGGCCGGGTGCCGTTCAAAGGCTCTTTGAAAGAAGTGATGTACCAGTATATAGGCGGCCTTCGTGCCGGTATGGGCTATTGCGGGGCTAAGGATATTGCCACGCTGAAAGCCACTGCCCGCTTTACCCAACAAACCGCCGCAGGCGTACACGAAAGCCACCCGCACGACATCCACATCACCAAAGAGGCTCCCAACTACAGCAGGTAATGATAGAAGCTTGAAATATTGCGGTATATTTACCGTTAATACAGCATTCAGTCACTTAAAAAAGGGAATTTTATGAAAAAGGCAATCTTTTTGCTCTTCGTATTGGTAGGGGTTTTAGCTACTTCTTGTAAAAAAGATGACAGGCTGCCCAATTCTGGCACGCTCATCATCCAAACCGCCATTGAGGGTTATGACAGGGTAGAAGGCATGAACCTTAAAATTTACGACGGCGAAGGCACCGACGGTTTTTTGGTAAGCGAGCAGATTTATCCCAATCCGCTATTATTGGTTTTCGATGAGCTGAGCGCAGGCACCTACACCGTGGTTGCCAATTGGACCGGAGCCGCCAGCCGCGTTTATACTGATAGCAAAACAGTGTATCTGGGCGTCAACAACGAAGTGCGCGTAGAGCTTATGCTCAAGTAAATTTCCCAGTTTTATACCGAACAATTATATGGCCTTCCGGTTTGGGAGGCCATTGTTTTGAATTGTAAAATTGACAAGGATAAATTACATTTGTATTAAGGGGAAATTATTGTTAAATACCGAAAAACACCTACCTTTCTCCTAGTTAACAACAAACCCTTATTTAACACAACACCAACTAAACAACTGCAACCATGAAACTTGAAATCAAACACCAAGACCGCTATTCTCGCGGCGAGCTGCTACTGCGCTCCTTTTTCGGACTGTTCTACATTATGGTACCCCATTCATTCGTAATGTTTTTCTTTGGCCTTTGGGGCTCCATCCTTTCCTTTATCTCGTTTTGGATTATTCTTTTCACCGGTCGCTACCCCGAAGCGTGGTTCAACTACCAAGTAAAGCTACAACGCTGGAGTTTGCGCGTGAACGCCCGTATCTACAACCTTGCTGATGGCTATCCTCCCTTTGGTTTGGATGCCGAGGACGATGCCGTGGATTTCCATGTGCCCTATCCGGATAGCTTCAGCCGTGGCCTGTTGTTGGTAAAAGCCTTCTTCGGATTTTTCTATGTGGTTATCCCTCACATCTTTATCTTGTATTTCCGTTTGATTTGGGGCGGCCTTCTTAACTTTATCGCTTGGTGGGTAGTATTGTTTACTGGCGAGTACCCTAAAGGCTGGCACGAATTTCAAGTAGGTACCCTGCGTTGGACAACCCGTTTGAACCTGTATTTGGCCAACATGAGCGATGCCTATCCTCCTTTTAGCGGCCGTAGAGACGAGTATCCTGCCGCACCTAGCACCGCTACTGTTTAACCCCATAGTTGTTAAAGCAACAAAGTACAAGTATGTCTGAAACCGAATTTGCTCCCGTTCCGCAACCGGAAGAAGTAACCCGCAAAGAGCGCGACGATGCCATGGGAGGCTATTTGATGATGTTTGCCGCCTTGGCAGTGGGCTTGCCCATACCTATCATCAATCTGTTGGCCTCTGTTATTTATTACTTCGTCAACCGCAAGAAGAGCCGTTTCGTGCACTTCCACACCTTGCAGGGGTTGCTGTCGCAAGCACCTACCACTTTGCTCAATGCCGGGTTGGTGTTTTGGACTTTTCGCAACATCTTCAGCACATCCGAGTTCAACGATAGCTACTTCGGTTATCTGATAGCAGTAATCATTGCCAATTTGCTCTATTTTATATTTAGTATGGTGGCCGCTGTACGTGCGTACAACGGCCGCCTATACTATCTTGTTTTCTTTGGCAAAGTAGCCTATTACTACGCCTATCGCCTTGAGGGGGAAGACTTGATTGCCGCGCCCATTAACCGCCCACCCAACCTGTAACCAGCATGAAACTGTCATTGGTGCGCGATGCCCTTATCCTTTGCGCCATATTCGGGGGCTTGTGGTTTTTGTTTACCAAGATTGATTTTATCCCCGATTTTAAACCGGTTTCCATACCCGTGGAGCACGAGAAAAAGTTGGGCGACTTGATGCTCGACCAATACCTTATCGGGGTAAAAAAGGTGGAGAACAAAACCGTTACCGATGCCATAGATATTATTGAAGAACGGTTGCTGGACGCGCTCGACTCTACCGACTACCAATACAACATTATAGTGGTTGACGTGCCCGAGGTGAACGCTTTTGCCACCCTTGGCGGCAACATTGTGGTGTTTACAGGGTTGATTAAGCTGGCCGAAACGCCCGAGGAGGTAGCCGCCGTACTGGCCCACGAAATAGGCCACGTGGAAGAACGCCACGTGGTGAACAAGCTGGCTGCCGAACTGGGCCTTACCGTGGTGTTGGCCCTGCTTTCCAACGGCGACCCGCTGATTATACAAGAGGTGTTGAAGGTATTGATAAGCAGCAGCTTTAGCCGCAGCCAAGAAACCGATGCCGATAACTTCGCTTTTGAATTGTTGGATAAGGCCCACATTGACCCGGCCAATTTCGCCACGTTTTTTGAGCGGATGAAAAAAGAGCAGGAAGATTACCCGGAAGAAATGGAAATGGTAATGACCCACCCGCATAGCAACCTGCGTATTGATGCGGCTTACAACTATGCCGACAAACACCCCGTTAAAGTGAAGCCGCTGGATATTGACTGGGCAGCGGTAAAAAAAGCGTTGGGTGTGAACACGGCCACCACCGAGCCAACCACCCCGGCGTTCTAAAGAAATACCTTTTTAAGATCATCTTGCAATACTGGTGCAATCGGTTTTCCTTACGTGGCTACAATACCTATCTTTGTAGCATGACCGCGGAAGTGCAAAACCTGTTTGACCAAGTGCGCCAAATGCAGGCGCAAGTAGAGAATTATGCCATAAGCAATGCCGACGAGCTGGAACGCTTCCGCATCGAGTTTATCGGTACCAAGGGTAAGGTAAAGGATTTGCTGGCCGCTATTAAAGACGTGCCGCCTGCCGAAAAGAAAGCCTACGGCCAAACCGTGAACGAGTTGAAGCAGGTAGCCGAAGGGCGATATGCTACGCTCAAGGAACAATTTGAATTGTCGCAAGGCAGCCAAGGGCCTGATTTCGACCTCACCATGCCGGGCGATGCCGTTCGATTGGGCAGCCGCCACCCGCTCAGCTTGGTGCGCAACCAAATCATCGAGATATTCAAGCGTATCGGCTACTCCGTGGCCGAGGAACGGGAGATAGAAGATGATTTTCACAATTTTACGGCCCTCAACTTCCCGCCCGACCACCCGGCGCGCGATATGCAGGATACCTTCTTCGTACAAAAGAACCCCGATATAGCCCTGCGCACCCACACCTCATCGGTACAGGTGCGGGTAATGGAACGCCAGAAGCCGCCCATCAGGGCCGTGTTTCCGGGCCGTGTGTACCGCAACGAGACCATTTCTGCCCGTTCGCACTGCTTTTTCCACCAGATTGAGGGCTTGTATATAGATAAGAACGTTTCGTTTGCCGATTTGAAACAAACCCTTTACCATTTTGCGCAGGAAATGTTCGGTCCAGATACGCAAATCAAGCTGCGCCCGTCATATTTCCCTTTCACCGAGCCCTCTGCCGAAATGGACATTACCTGCTTCATTTGCGGCGGTAGCGGTTGCCCCGTGTGCAAGCACAGCGGCTGGGTGGAGATATTGGGCTGCGGCATGGTTGACCCTGCCGTGCTGGCCAATTGCGGCATCGACCCTAACGAGTACTCCGGCTTCGCCTTCGGCATGGGCATCGACCGTATTACCATGCTCCGCTACCAGATAAAAGACATTCGCCTGATGTCGGAAAACGATGTGCGTTTCCTCGGGCAGTTCAAGGCGGCGTTCTAGTAGCACACTTAACGATGTATTCTGTACACTTGTTGAATGGAGTTATCTGAGACATGAAATTTCCCTATATTTGTAAAAAAAAGGTCTATGCGTTTTGTACTTGTTGTAATAGCAACTTGCTGTTCTTTTGCTCTATTTCCCCAAAACAATTGGACTCAGTTGCCCGATTTCCCAGGATTTGGAAGGGATGCCGCTTTTGAGTTTGCTTGGGACAGTGATGGAGATGGGAATACTGATAAAGGTTTTGTAGGTGCTGGGTGGAACTCACAAGGCACTACTTATACCGATTTTTATGAGTTTGACCCATCAACTAATTTGTGGACACAATTGGCCAATTATCCCGGTTTGGGCACAAGGGGTGCAGTAGCTTTTGTGCGCGGCAACACAGCTTATATAGTTGGGGGGGCTTATGGTGCCAGTTCGCTTTCAGCTCAAGTATGGGCATATAATATCGTTTCCGATACTTGGAGCAGGAAAAACGATTTACCCATAGCTGTGTACGGCGGCGAAATAATCAATATTGATGGAGATGCATATTATGTATGTGGGAATCTAAGCGGCAGCATAAGCAATCCTACGCTTAATAATAGAGTGTATAAATATATTGAGTCTACGGATACTTGGGTGGCTACTAATAACTCTATACCTTTTTCTGGTAGGTTTTTAGGTGTAAAAGTAGAAGTGGATATTGATAACGACGGAGTTACAGACAGAGCTTTTATTGGTTGCGGAACAAGTCGAATTGGAGTTCCGCTCAGTGATTTTTGGGAATATTTGCCAGCAACTGATTCTTGGGTGGCACGAACAGTTGTACCTGGGCCAGACAGGGGCATGGCTTCTAGTTTCAGTATAGGTAGTAAGGGATATGTAGGCATAGGCAGAGGGGAGTTTGCCAGTGCGGATTTGTATGAGTATGATCCTTTTTTGGATACTTGGACTCGCATGTCTGACCATCCGGGTACGCCTACCTTGTTGACATCTTCCTTCACTATTGGAAACGAGGGATATGTAGTAGCAGGCAAAACCACTAATACTGGAGGGGTGATTAAACAAGCATATAAGTTTTCACCATTGCTAAGCGGAACTCCCGAATTGAAAGGGATGGATGCAAGTCGAGAGCTCCGTATTTTCCCTAACCCTGTTGCGGGTTTACTGAACATAGTAGCGCATTTTCCTGTAAACGAACAGGTTGAAGTAACTGTTATTGATATGCTGGGCCGTGCTGTGATGAGCCAACAATATAATGGCATTAAGGGCCAAGAACAAACCCTAATTATGGATGTGACACAGTTGCCTACAGGTATTTACTTGGTCTCCATAATAGCCGAAGGCAAGTTTGCCACTGCCCGATTGATAAAAGAATAGGCTTTTGCTATCTTTAGCCTATGGGGATACGCAAAATAAAAACCATAGGCATAATAGGCGCGGGCACCATGGGTGCCGGCATTGCACAACTGGCCGCTCAGGCAGGCTATAGCACGTTGTGGTACGATGTGTCGAGGGCGCAGTTGGAGAAGGGGCTCGAAATATTGACCGCTAACCTGGAAAAAGCAGTAGAGAAGGGGCTTATCAAACCAAAAGACAAAAAGGAAGCCATACAGCGGCTGTACCTTACGGGCAACTTATCAGAGCTGAAAGCCGATATTTTCATAGAGGCGGTGGTAGAAAAACTCAGTGTAAAAACAGAGCTATTTAACCAACTGGCCGAGCAGAATGCCGATGATTGTATATTGGCCACCAATACTTCCTCCATACCCGTTACGCGTATTGCGGCTGCCATACCCAACCCTGAAAGGGTAGTGGGCATGCACTTTTTCAACCCGGCCCATATTATGAAGCTCGTGGAAGTAATTTCGGGTGCCGCTACCGACGATGCCGTGGCCGAAACGGTTTTCAAACTTGCCGAAAAAATGGGCAAAACGCCCGTTTATGCCAAAGATGCACCGGGTTTTATAGTGAACAGGGTGGCCAGGCATTATTATGTAGAGGGGCTGAAAGTATTGGAAGAACAAGTGGCCAGCCACGAAACGATAGATGCCTTGATGGAAAGCTGCGGATTTAAAATGGGTCCTTTCCGGTTGATGGATTTGATAGGCGTGGATACCAACTACTCCGTTACCAGCTCCATGTACGAGTCTTTCCATTTCGACCCTAAATTCCGCCCCAACCGTATCCAGCAACAAAAAGTGGATGCCGGGCATCACGGCCGCAAATCCGGAAAGGGGTTTTATGATTATAGCGAGAAGAAAAGCGGAAAGTAACTAGAGCTTCTCCAATTGCCTCTGGTAATCATATTGTAGGTCTTCGTGCAGTTTGCCGATGGCCGCTTTAATTTTGGCCACTTGCTGCTCGTATAATTTGGTGAGGGCGGTATTGAATCGCAACGATACCTTTTGCTTCAATGTTTCCACAAAATGAAGGCGTAATTGTACCTCCGTTTCTTTTTGGCCCGAGTATTTGATTTGCTTGTTTACCAACCGTAAAATTTTGCGGATGGCTTTCTTCTGTTGGTGGCTGCCTTTAGGAAGTTCGGCAAACTGCTCTTCCACCAGTTTTTCCACCTGCTTTATATATCCATCCTCGTTTGCCGTTTCAAACAGCAGATAGTTCAACAACTCCTTGTTCTCCAATTTATATTTGGCAAGGCGCAGGCACAGCTCTACCAATTCGTTGGCGGGCAATTGCTTAAGCTCTGTTTTAAGCTCGTGTATGCTAGCGGGTTTCAGGATATTGAATTTTTAAGGAGCGGATCCAGGAGATATTCCAGACCGTTGATTTTTATCTGGTAGATGGTTTGCAGCATCATCCCCAGTTTGCCCTGCGGAAAGCCTTGCCTTTCAAACCACTCCAGATACGAAACGGGCAAGCGGTACAACAAGGTTCCCTTGTACTTACCAAAAGGCATTTGCGTAGTGGTAAGCAATACCAGTAGCTGCGGGTCGGGCTGGTCGTTGGGGTGTGGCATGGTATAAAGTTAGGCAATGTTGCCCAAGTAAAAAGCCCCGGCGCACAAGGCACCGGGGCTTTCCGTATAAAGTAATGTAAGCTTAGTAAACTATCACACGAGAGTGGTTTACGGCATTGCCGTTGCTCAAGCGAACGATGTAAACGCCATCACCAACGTTGCTCAAATCCAAAGGATATTGTTGCAATTGGCCGTTTACGGTTTGGGTCATCACTTCGCGGCCAGCCATATCCAACACGGTCAAAGTGAACGTGCCGGTGTAGTTGCCAGTGCTGATGAAGAACATGCCGGTAGACGGGTTCGGGTTGATTGTAACGGTCATGTTGTTCACCACGTTGAAGATACCCACGCCGGTTACTGAAGTGTTGGTAGACTGGCTGCTGCAACCTGTGGCATCGGTAATTACCAAAGTATAGTTACCGTTTTGGGTTGGGGTATAATTTTGGCTGGTAGCACCGTTTATCGCGTTGCCGTTCAAGTGCCACTGGTAGCTGCTAGCAGTAGCGGTGGTGCTCAGCGTGCCGTTGCTAAAGGTAACGGTGGGCGCGGCCGGAGGGTTAACGGCATTAACTTGTACTGGCGTAGATACTGCGGTACAGTTGTTGGCATTGGTTACGGTTACGGTATAGTTGCCAGCCAAGGTTGGGCTGATGCTTTGCGTGTTGGAACCGTTGCTCCACAGGTAGGTAAGACCGGCAGGGGCAGAAAGGGTTACGGTTTCGCCAGCGCAAACGGTAACTGGGCCAGCAGGTGTAACCACCGCGCTAGGAGCAGCATGGTTGGCAATGGTAATGTTGCTGGTAGCGGTACAAGAAGCACCGGCAGATACGGTTACGCTGTAAGTGCCAGGAAGTGTAACGCTGATGTTGTCGGCAGCACTACCGTTGCTCCAAGCATAAGTGTAGCCGGACGGGGCAGTTAAGGTAACGCTTACACCAGGGCATACCGTGGTTGGGCCGCTAGGGGTAATGGTAGCACTAGGCGTGCTTACTACGGTTACTACTTGCGATGCCGTGCCGGTGCAGCCGTTGGCACTGGTAACAGTAACGCTGTAAGTACCGTTTTGGCTGGCCACCAAGCTAGAGTTGGTGCTGCCGTTGCCCCACAGGTAGCTTTGGCCGCTGCTGGCAGTAAGGGTTACGCTGCCGCCCGTGCAGAAGGTAGTTGGGCCGCTGGCACTGATGCTAACCGTTGGCGGGGTATTTACCGTTACAGTGATGCTGCTGGTAGCGGTACAAGAAGCACCGGCAGATACGGTTACGTTATAAGTACCACTTTGGGTAACGCTCACGGTTTGTGAAGTGGCGTTGCCGGCATTGGAACTCCAAGTATAGTTGTAGCCAGAAGGCGCGCTCAAGGTAAGGCTGCCGCCAGCGCAAAAAGTGGTGGCACCGCTCGGCGTAATGGTGGCCGAAGGTGAGCTTACCACGTTTACGGTAACGCTGCTGGTTGCGGTGCAAGAGCCGTTGCTCACCGTTACGCTATACGTACCGGCTTGTGTAGCGGTAACGCTTTGGTTGGTGCTGTTGCCGGCATTGGCGCTCCAAGTGTAGGTAAAGCCAGCAGGCGCGCTGAGGGTTACGCTACCACCTGTGCAGAAGGTAGTGGCACCGCTAGGCGTAATGGTGGCCGATGGGCCATTGTTCACCGTGATGGTTACGCTGCTGGTAGCGGTGCAACCGTTTTGGGTGGTGGTTACGCTGTAAGTGCCGCTTTGCGTGGCTGTAATGCTTTGGTTGGTGCTGCTACCTGCGTTGCTGCTCCATAGGTAAGTAAGGCCAGCAGGTGCGCTAAGGGTCACGCTTCCGCCAGAGCAGAAGGTGGTAGGGCCGTTGGGCGTAATGGTAGCAGATGGGGCAGTGTTCACGGTTACGCTTACGCTGCTGGTAGCGGTACAGCCTGCACCGGCAGATACGGTTACGCTATACGTGCCGCCTTGGGTAACGGTTACGGTTTGGTTGGTAGAGCTACCAGCGTTGCTGCTCCATGTGTAGGTGAAGCCAGCAGGCGCGCTTAATACTACGTTTCCGCCTTGGCAGAAGGTAGTTGGGCCGTTAGGGGTAATGGTAGCAGTTGGGTTGCCTACCGATACGGTTACACTGCTAGTGGCGGTACAGCCGTTTTGGGTAGTGGTTACGCTGTAAGTGCCAGCTTGGTTTACGGTTACGGTTTGGCTGGTGCTGTTGCCAGCGTTGGCACTCCATTGGTAGCTAAGGCCGGCAGGGGCACTAAGCTGGGTGTTGCCACCGCTACAGAAAGTGGTGTTGCCGCTGATGGTGGCCGAAGGCGGGGCATTAACCGTGATGGTGATGCTGCCGGTAGCGGTGGCACCGCCGGTAGCCGTAACGGTTACAGTATAAGTAGTAGTAGCGGTTGGGCTTACGTTAGGGTTAGACACGGCAGTAGGCGCAGCACCCGTAGAAGCCGACCAGCTATAGGTGTACGGCGAAGTACCACCGGTTGCGGTTGCAGTAAGCTGCGCAGTTGCGCCACGGCAAATGGTGTTGCCGTTGGCATTGGAACTAACGGTTACGCTTAGCGGTGTAGTAGGATTACAGTTGGCGGTAAGGCCGGTAGAGCCCGAGGTAACGGTGGAGCAAGCACTTGCACCGTTGGCTATTACGCGCAGGTAGTATTCAAAACCACCGAACGAGCTGATTTCCATAGGCATGGTGCCAGCCGAAGAATTTACCGTAGCATATATCCTCAGCTTGTAGGCACCTACGGGCGAAGTAGTGGTACCGCTAAAGGTTACGCAACCGGTTTGGCCACCATTGTAAGTACGGTTCACGCGGTCGAGCGAGTAGGTGATGCCGCATGGCAGGTTGGTGATGCTATCAATTCTGATGCTGTTGATGGTTACGCTTGGCGGAAGAGAAACAGAAGAAGGCACTTCAAATGTTACGTTGCCAGTATAAGCCGTAGATTGGTTGATACAAGCCAAGCTGTTGTAATCCGGGCGGAAACCTGGGGTACCCGTAACCGGGCCAGGGCAACTGGTAGTAGGTTGGGTATCAAAGATTACCACAGCACCGATGGCTACGTTTTGGAAGAAGTAGTTTTGGCAACCGGCAGGTTGGTTGGTGAGGGTCAATGGATTTATCCCCCTGAAATCTTGGGAATTGTTAATCCAAAGGTTGAACCAACGGCCCGTATTGTTGGGTATTTGGGCTGGGGCGGCGGTTGATGACGTACCGCAAGGGAAGCGGTTAAAGTCGGCAATGTTGAACGTATCCTGCTCAGGGCCCGTATAGTCCAGCTTTACCACAAAGCCTTTGCCCTGTGGTACGGTAACAGCACCACCGGAAGGGGTGCGAACTGGTAGGATGAATGTTTCGGGCGTGTTCACGTTGGCGGTAAGCGAAACGTTGAACACAAGGGTATCCCTCCACAACACGGTGTTGTTGGGAGTATAGTTGAGGTTGTTTCCAGTGCCAGTTTGGAAAGTGAAGCCCGTGGGGGTAGCGGCAGCTTCGTAAATGGTTAGGAACAGCGTATCGTTTTGGCCGCTCAAGTTTCTGTGGGCGGCAGTAAACGTTAACGAGTCCACAATCAAGCTGGTGAACGTAGCTTTGTTGTAAGACACATCGTTGTCGGTATCTACGATACTGTCAAACTTAACCGAAACCCAACGGGCGGTATAGAGATCCAGTGTATCTGACGGTACGCTTGGCGGGATATTCAACAAAAACCTGTTGTTTACAGGCCAAGTAAGGTAGAATACCTGCGATGGGTTGCGTAGGTATTCAAGGTTAACATAGTCAACCGAAATTTTGGTAGCAGCCCTGTTGCCACCGTTGTTGTGCTGGTAGATGAGGCTGGAAGTGGCAGGCAATAGTTGCCGTGTAGGGAAAGGTATTTGGCCGTTTTGTGCGAATACGCCTAAAAAGACGCAACACAGTAGCATTAAGGAATAAACCTTTTTCATAGTTTGGTTTTTGGCTGGTTTTTATGATTAAGCTGTATCTTTGGAAATGCCTAGTAAATGGTTGTTACCCAAAAGCATAGGCACCGTCAAAGCAACTCCAAAAGTAACACGAGAATTTTTAATTCATGAGATTTTGAACAATTACCGCAAAATAAATTTTTCGGATAAGTTACATTTCATGCAATCCCTTGGCCCCACTAAGTTGGCCAATGCTGCCAAGGTTTTGTCTTCTTACCAATTGGCTAAAACCATTGGCAAGCCTGTGCAGTGGGGCATGCCTTTTAATATTTCCATAGAGCCTACCACCGCTTGCAACCTGCGGTGCCCGGAGTGCCCCAGTGGTTTGCGCAGTTTTACCCGAAACACGGGCATGATGAAAGACGGGCTATACGGTTCTATTCTCGACCAACTGCACGATAGCCTGTTGTATCTCTACTTTTACTTTCAGGGCGAGCCGTACCTCAACCCGCATTTTTTGCAAATGGTGCAACAGGCCGCTTCAAAAGACATATATACCGTTACCTCTACCAACGGCCATTTTTTGGATGATGAGCGGGCCCGCCAAACGGTGGAAAGCGGCTTGGGGCGCATCATTATTTCCATTGACGGCACCACGCAGGATACTTACGAAAGCTACAGAAAGGAGGGCAAGCTGGCCCAAGTGCTGGAAGGTGCCCGCAACTTGGTGAAATGGAAACGCCAACTTAAATCGGCCACGCCGCACATCATTTTCCAGTTTTTGGTGGTGAGGCCCAACGAGCACCAGATACCGGACGTGTACCGCTTGGCCCAGGAAATAGGGGTGGATGAGGTGAAACTGAAAACCGCGCAAATCTATGATTTCGCAAACGGCAGCCCGCTAATACCCACGCAAGATAAATATAGCCGCTACGCCCCGCAGCCAGACGGCACGTACCACATTAAAAACCAACTTGAAAACCATTGCTGGAAGCTGTGGCATTCCAGCGTGATTACTTGGGACGGACTGGTGGTGCCCTGCTGTTTCGACAAGGATGCCGCCCACCGCCTCGGAGACCTCAAAACACAATCGTTCCGAGAAATATGGCACGGCGCCGCTTACCGCGATTTTAGGGAGAAAGTACTGCGCTCCCGCAAGGAAATCGACATTTGCAAAAACTGTACGGAAGGGTTGAAGGTGTGGGCATGATGGCCCAAACCATGGTGTTGGATAATAA
Source organism: uncultured Chitinophaga sp. (assembly GCA_964476015.1). Lineage (GTDB taxonomy): Bacteria > Bacteroidota > Bacteroidia > Chitinophagales > CAIOSU01 > CAIOSU01. The sequence continues at coordinate 5,552 of CAYYZT010000008.1, read as the reverse complement.
TGTTGTTCACGGGTAAGTTTCTATCCCGTTTTAGGCGATTCTACACTTTCATTATTTCCTCTTCCTTCACCTCCAAGTGTTTCTCCACTTTAACGATAAATTCGTTGGTGAGGTCTTGTACGGCCGCTTCGCCATCTTTTACTTCGTCTTCGCTCACGCCGTCTTTTACCAATCCTTTGATGCCTTCGTTAGCATCGCGGCGTATGTTGCGGATACTCACACGGCTTTGTTCGCCGATGAGTTTTACTTTCTTCACCAGTTCCTTGCGGCGCTCTTCTGTCATAATGGGCAGGTTCAAACGAACCAACTCACCATCGTTTTGTGGGTTGAGGCCGATATTGGCAGCGTGTATGGCTTTTTCTATGGGGCCAATCATGGCTTTCTCCCAAGGTTTTATAATAATGGAGCGGGCATCGGGGGTGGTGATGTTGGCTACCTGCTGCAATGGGGTGCTGTTGCCATAGTAATCAACAAACACGCCGGAGAGCATGGCTGCGTTGGCCTTGCCAGCCCGCACGGTATTCAGTTCGCTTTCCAAATGTACCAAGGCTTTCTTCATAGAATCCCTGGCCTCGTCAATATATAACTGTATATCCTCGTTCATAGTAAATATCGTTTAGTTTGATACGAGCGTACCGATGGTTTCGCCCTGCAAAATGCGCAACAGGTTGCCGGGCTTGTTCATGTCGAATACCACAATGGGCAGTGAGTTTTCCTTGCACAGCGTAAAGGCGGTAAGATCCATAATGTTGAGGTTTTTGGTATATACCTCGTGGAACGAAATGGTCTCGTAGCGCGTGGCCGTGGCATCCTTCTCCGGGTCGGCGGTATAAATGCCGTCCACACGGGTTCCCTTCAATATCACGTCAGCCTCAATTTCTATGGCCCTTAACGATGCGGCGGTATCCGTGGTAAAATACGGATTGCCAGTACCGGCACCAAATATTACCACACGGCCTTTCTCCAAGTGGCGCATGGCGCGGCGGCGTATGTATGGCTCGCAAATCTGCTCCATTTTAATGGCGGAAAGCAGACGGGTAAACATGCCTTCGGCTTCCAGCGCACTCTGCAACGCCATGCCGTTGATAACCGTTGCCAACATACCCATATAATCCCCTTGCGCCCGCTCTATACCGTTGTCGGCGGCTTGCAGCCCACGAAAAATGTTGCCCCCGCCGATAACGATGGCTACCTCGGCACCAGCCTCCACGGCCAGTTTCACGTCTTTGGCGTATTGGCGTATGCGCACCGGGTCTATACCGAATTGTTTATCGCCCATCAGGGCCTCGCCGCTAAGTTTCAGGAGAATCCGTTTGTATTTCATCGGCTGCAAATGTAGCAAAAAAAAGAGAGAACGCAACGGGGCGTTCTCTCTTCGTATGTTCAAAGCAAAGCTTTTCCAGCATTAGCCCAAGGCCACGCGCTTAAAGCTCTTCACGGTCAAATCCTTGTTTACGGCTTTCAGGGCCTGTTCCACGGTTTTGCTGCCGTCTTTTACCGATTGCTGGGCAAGCAGGGTGTTCTCTTTGTAAAACTTCTGCAAGTTGCCTTGGGCAATTTTGTCAACCATGTTCTCGGGCTTGCCTTCGGCCAAAGCCTTGTCGCGGCCAATGGCCAGTTCGCGCTCTACAACGGCAGGGTCAACGCTGGAAGCATCAACTGATACCGGTGCCATGGCGGCTATTTGCATCGCCACGTCTTTACCGATAGCCAATACATCGCCTTCGGCAGCTTGGCTCAACAATACCAACACGCCAATTTTGTTGCCGGCGTGGTTGTAAGCTACAACACCTTCGCCGGTAACTTTTTCGTAATCGGTAAGCTGTATGTTCTCGTTGATTTTGCCTACCAAATCGGTTACTTTGTCGCCGATGCTAAGGCCACCTTCAAAAGGAAGTGCTTTCAGGGCTTCCAAGTCGGCAGGCTGTTGGTCGATAGCGATTTTGGCAATCTTGTTGGCAAACGCTACAAATTCTTCGTTTTTGGCTACAAAGTCGGTCTCGCTGCTCAGTTTTATAACAATACCGGTTTTGCTGTCGGCAGTGGTAAGGGCAACCACGGC
>CAYYZT010000008.1:1417-3480 GCA_964476015.1 uncultured Chitinophaga sp. | reverse complement strand
CGCCAGCGAAGGTGCCGTGGTTGCCCTTACCACTGCACCTTCGCTGGCGGCCTTGCCGGCACGCAGGGCCGATACTTTCTGGCCTTTCTTGCGCAAGATGTCGATAGCGGCTTCCAAATCGCCGTTGGCTTCGGTAAGGGCTTTTTTGCAGTCCATCAAACCGGCACCGGTTTTTTGCCTTAGTTCGTTTACTTCAGCTGCTGTAACTCCCATGATATATTAAAGTTGAGATTTGTTGTAATGGAAAATGATGAATTAACGCTTGCGTGAGCCACCGCCGCCAGGGCCACCTGCACCGGCAGGTTTGCGGTTGCGGTTGCCCCCGCCGGCGTTGCCGCGGCTATTGCCGCCGCGCTTGTTGCCGCCGCCGCCACGGTTGTCGCCACCGCCGCTACGTTTGTTGCGGTCGTCTTCGTCGTCGATACGCAAACGGCTGCCACGCTCTTCCATTTCGTCGTCGTCGCCATACTTGCTGGCTTCCATCTCTTCTTTGTCGGTTTTGCGCTCTTGCAAACCTTCGATGATGGCCTCGGTCAAGTATTCGGTAATGATGGCTACCGATTTGCTGGCATCGTCGTTGGCCGGTATGGCAAAGTCAACTTGGGTAGGGTCGCTGTTGGTATCCACCACACCGAAAGTGGTCACGTTCAGTTTGCTGGCTTCGGCCAAGGCGATGTGCTCGTGGCTAATGTCAACGATGAATATGGCCGCGGGTATGCGGTTCAGTTGTGCGATACCGCCGAGTATTTTCTCCAGTTTCTCTTTCTCGCGCTGCAATACCAAGCGTTCTTTCTTGGTAATGTTCTCGCTGCCCTCGTTCAGCATCTTATCGATGCTTTGCAGTTTTTTGATGCTCTTGCGGATGGTGGCAAAGTTGGTAAGCATGCCGCCCAACCAACGCTCCGTAACGAATGGCATGTTGGCACGAAGCGCACAGGCTTTCACTACTTCTTTTGCTTGCTTCTTGGTAGCAACAAAAAGAATCTTTTTGCCACTGCGGGCAATGCTTTTCAAAGCGTTGGCCGACTCTTGTAGCTTGGCGTGCGTTTTGTAAAGGTCGATGATGTGGATACCTTTTTTCTCCATGAAGATGTAAGGCAACATCTTTGGGTTCCACTTCTTTTTTAGGTGACCGAAATGTACGCCGGCCTCCAGTAACTGCTTATGGGTAATTTCTTGCATATTATTGTGATATAGGAGATTCGGTGATTAACGTTTGCTGAACTGTGAACGTTTGCGGGCCTTGCGCAAACCTGGCTTCTTACGCTCCACTTCGCGAGAGTCGCGGGTCATCAGGTTCTCGGCCTTCAACTTCGGTTTGTACTCCGGGTTAAGGTCGACCAAGGCGCGGGCAATGCCCAATTTTACCGCATCGGCCTGTCCTTTAACACCGCCGCCCCTTACGTTGGCGCGCACGTCAAATTCGCTGGCCAAGCCAAGCACGTTCAGTGGTTGCTCCACTTTGGTACGCAGGTGGTTTACGCTGAAGTATTCTTTGTAATCCTTGCCGTTTACCACAATGGCACCGCTACCTTTGTTAATCAGCACGCGGGCAACTGCTGCTTTCCTACGGCCAAGTCCGTTATTAGCGCTCATATTCTATTATTACAGTGTTAAAGTTTGAGGTTTTTGGGCGGCATGCGGATGCTCGGCATCGGCATACACAAATAGCTTACCATACATGGCGCGGCCCAGCTTGTTTTTGGGCAGCATGCCTTTTACGGCAATTTCCACCAAGGCTTGCGGGTTTTTGGCGTTAAGCGCTTTGGCAGTAAGGCTGCGTTGGCCGCCGGGGTAGCCCGTGTGGTGGATGTATTCCTTGTCCTCCATTTTGTTGCCGGTAAGCACAACCTTGTCGGAGTTGATAATGATAACGTAGTCGCCGGTATCGATGTTCGGGGTAAAGCTGGGCTTGTGCTTGCCGCGAAGGATGGTGGCCACACGGGTAGCCAAGCGGCCCAATACCGCACCTTCTGCATCAATCACGAACCATTGGCGCTGCACGGTTTCGTTCGTGGCCGACTTGGTTTTGTAACTTAAAGTATTCACAATGCGTGAGTTTT
>CAYYZT010000008.1:0-1407 GCA_964476015.1 uncultured Chitinophaga sp. | reverse complement strand
GTCTCAAAAAGGACTGCAAAGATATTCAAAGGCTTTTGCAAAAACAATAGCCTAGTATTAATTATCGGGCAAAGTAACATAAATAGTTGAAAATGAGGGTAAATTTTGTTTTGGTTATGGATTGTACGTGTTTAGCTTCTTTCCTTCTAGGAGGGAATTGGGTGGTGTTGAGCAAGAATGTTGAGTATGCAAATTTGCCCTAAAATTACATAAATAATGCTAGGCAGTGCGCCCTGCCAAGGTATTGTGGCGTGAGCAATAGCACGCCATTGTTGTAATATTGTATAAAATTATATTGGAATGATATTTGGAATATAATTCTTGGGAAAGAGTGTGATTTTTGGTGCTAAATGTAATGTGTATGCGATAAAAGATTTACTATGGGAGCGCGAAACAAGACCCTGGGTGGGGGTTTTTACCTCACCAACCTTTACATCACCAAAAAGCATGTATGGCCCAAACCGATGTTCGGTTTCTATATGTTGGACAAGGTAACCAAGCTGGTTATCGACAGGCTAATCAAAGAGTATCCGCACAAGGGCCTTATCCCCATGCAGCTCATCCAGATTTACGAAAAGATAGAGCGGTGCCTAAAAAAACGCAATTCGTTGAGGATGCGCCTGGAGTATTACGTAAAATACTCTGCCTACCTGTATGCTTATATAGAGCACCACTTGGGCAAGGGCGAGGCCGAGAAGCTGTTTGCCCAAGCCTGCCAAGAGGTTTCGCACCGGGGTATGGGCGAAGTGCAGGCCATTAAGTAGCCTACCACAACACGGCTACCTTGCCCACGCTTTGGCGGCTGGCCAAGTATTCGTGCGCCTCGGCCAATTGGGTGTGGGGGAAGGTTTTGCCTACCACTGGCTTTAGCTCGCCGCTAGTGGTAAGTTCCACCACGCTGCGGATGCAGCGGGCCAATATCTCCGGCCTATTGTCGGCTATGCGCAGCATGTTGATGCCGATAAACGATTTGGAGTGGGTAAGGAATTCTATCGGGCTCCAGATGCCGAAGCCCGTGACCACGCCCAGCATTTTGAAAGGGTTGCCCTTGGCCTCCGTCATGGTGCTGGCGCCGTAACCCACGAGGCGGCCCCCGGCGTTGAGCAGTTTAAAGCCCTTTTTTACGGAGCTGCCCCCTATGGGGTCGAACACCACGTCAAGCTTCTTGTCGAACCCGAGCCGTTTTATCTCGGCCACAAAGTCTTCTTTCCTATAATTGATGGGATAGTCCACGCCCTGCTCTTTCAAAAATTTCAATTTGTCGTCGCTGCCCGCCGTGCCGAACACGGTGGCACCTCGCCGCTTGGCTATCTGGGTAAGTGCCACCCCTACGCCCCCTGCGGCGGCGTGTATCAGTACGTTGTCGCCCTCGTGCAGGCGCACGGCCTCCTCGGCGGCATACCAGGC
>CAYYZT010000007.1:14314-24849 GCA_964476015.1 uncultured Chitinophaga sp. | reverse complement strand
CAGTATGCCGACGAGATATTGGTGATGCAGCAGGGCCAAGTAATCGAGCGGGGCAACCACATTAGCCTGATGGCCAAGGGCGGGGCGTATAAGAAGCTGGTGGAGTTGCAGGCGTTTTGAGTTTAGACACAAGACGCGAGACACAAGACACAAGACTTGAAATATCTCGTCCTCTTCTTTTTGACGAGGATGAAACGGACACCGTGTCTCCAGACACGCACATAACATACATAAAAGATGCGCACTACAAATAATACAACCCTTTAACCTCCCGTTCTCTTTAAATGCGAGCTACCTTCTATCCGTATTTACTAATGGCATTATACCTCTCTATCTTCGGTTGTAAAGAAGAAAGAGAAGCTTCGTGGTGGGAAGACCCAAAGTACATAGAGATGATAAGGTACTTCCCGCTTCGATATGCGGAACGTCTTGAGCAAGAAGAACAAATAAAACAACGCTATTTGGATATGCTACAGGCAGTTGAAGAGCCTAACCTCCAAACACAAAAAGAATACTATCGTATATTTTGGTTCGCGGGTTGGTTTCCTTACGAATGGATGTTAAGGATTGAAAAGGAGGCGGATTCTTTGAATGTGGTATATAAGTTTAAGCAATTCAATCGGCGTGATAGCACATCACAACTGTTCACGCTATTTGAACAAAAAATACCGCATACTTTTGCCGACAACCTTACAAGCTATCTCGACAAAATGGACTTTTTTAATGCAGAAAAGTCAACGGGCGAGATAATGGTTGATGGTGATTTTTTCCTCATTGAGGGAAGTTCCTCCCATCGCTACCACATTATTGAGCGGTACCATATCGAGGATAAGGGGTTGGATAGCGTACTAATTTCCTTGTTTTATAATGCCAATTTAATTGCCGAATCGCTTGGTACCGATTCGGTTTTGAGCCATGTGGCGAAAGATAGGTTCAAGAGGTTGCCTTAATTATCCATTTTTCTCGTCCTAGTCTGTAGATGAGGATGAAACGGACACCGTGTCTCCAGACGCACACATAATGCAAATGCATCAAAAGCCAAGTACCGAATACCTAGCCAGAGACACATACTACGAATACACCATTCATACCTTTTCATCAATGCGAACCACCAACTTATATCAGTTTTTGCTGCCTTTTATTTGGCTACTCCCCTGCACCGCATGGGCATATATCCCCATGGATAACCCTATCCATGCCATTAAAAGCAACAAGGTAAGCTATGTAAAGCTGCGCATGTGCGGCGAAGGAAGCTGCTACGCTACGGAAGATAGATACGATGATAGGGGCAACAATATTTATAGCCATTTGCTACGCATGGGTAGCGGCAACATCCAAATGTTTAATGACAAAAACCAATGCATGAAAGCGGGATGGGGTATTTGGGGCATGCCCGATAGTACCATGGAATGGCATTCGGAATATACATACGATGGTTGCGGACAGGAGTTATTGGTTGTTTACCCATCTGCTCTGGACACTATCCATTACGAAAATATTTATGGCCCCTCTTCTTGCCAATTGATAAGAAAAATAAAGGTTGCCAGTAATAGCCGAACAGTGGTTGAACAGCATTTGTATAACAGCCATAACCGCTTGGTAAGATCTTCTTACGGGCACGGGAGTAAAATAATGCTGCACGACCACAATGGAAATGTGATATTGGAAATGGAATTTGAGCAAGGAGCAAAGAAGGTAGAACGGCATTTTATATATGATAGCAACAACAGGTTGGTCAATGTTGAAATAGCATCTAACCAAGACGGTTTTTTCGACCTGAAAAGCGAAACCCGCGTATTCACCTACGACAGCCTGGGCCGCATCCAACGCCATCGGGAGTTTTTCGACGACCCTTGCATGGGCGGCTATTATATGGATTTGGAATATGAGTACTTGCACAACGGCCTTTTAGCGGGCGCGTATTGGCATGGCAAGAAGGATAAGGGCTTAGTATTGGAGTATCTTTATAAATACCATTAAAGCCTTTAACCAGAGCATATTATCAACGCGACTTAATGCTGTAAATTCTCCAAATCTTGCAAACTATCTCACGCATAGCGTAATTCTGATTCAGACAAAGTATATTCACCCCATGTACCAACCCAACCTATTTTCTGGCAAAACAATACTGGTTACCGGCGGCGGTAGCGGCATCGGCAAAGCCATCGCCAAGCAATACCTGCAACTGGGTGCCACGGTATATATCGCCTCGCGCAAGCTGGAAAAACTGGAAACGGCCCTCAAGGAGCTACAGCCCCTTGGCGACTGTCGCCATATGGAGCTCAACATACGTGATGTGGAATCCATTAAAGCGGCGGCGCAGCACATCAAGGAGCAAAGCGGACGGCTGGATATTTTGGTGAACAACGCGGGCGGGCAGTTTCCCTCCGCAGCCGAGCTGATAGCCCCCAAGGGCTGGAACGCCGTTATCGAAACCAACCTTACCGGCACCTGGCTCATGAGCCAAACCTTCGCCACGGAGTTTTTTATGCCGCAAAAGGATGGCATCATCGTCAATATCATTGCCAATATCGTACGCGGGTTTCCGGGCATGGCGCATACGGGCGCGGCACGGGCGGGGGTTGACAACCTTACCAAAACCCTGGCCGTGGAGTGGGCACCGCACCACATCCGCATCAATGCCATCGCGCCCGGAGTGATTAAAAGCACGGGCTTGGACCAATACCCGCCCGAACTGCTAAAGGGCCTCGAATCAAAAATACCCCTGAAACGCCTCGGCGGCACCGACGAGGTAGCGCATTTGGCGTTATTTTTGTCTTCACCGCTTTCCAGCTATATTACTGGCCAAACCATGTACGTTGACGGGGGCCAAAGCCTGTGGGGCGACGTGTGGGAAGTGCCCGATTTCGAACCAAAAGAGAAAATATAAGCCATGAAACTCCTTATCAAACTTATCCTCAACGGCTTGGCCGTATATGCCATGGCCGCCATATTGCCCGGCATTGAAGTGAGCGGTTTTTGGTACGCCATATTGGTGGCCGTGGTACTGGCCGTGCTCAACACGCTGCTAAAACCGTTGCTGGTGCTGCTCACCATCCCCATTACCATTTTTACGCTGGGCCTGTTCCTAGTGGTTATCGATGCGTTGATATTGTGGTTTGCCAGCTACCTGTTGGATGCCTTTAGGGTAGATGGCTTTTTGTGGGCCTTGCTGGGCAGTTTGATTTTGGCTTTGATTACCTCCGTACTGGAAAAACTGGTGTACGAGGAAGAGCGGAAATAACCCCGGCTTTATGGCGATGCAACAGGGCATGTGGACAAATGCCCTTGGCTTTGTAATGGCGATACGCACGCCATTGCCTACCTTTGCATCGTCTCCTAATTTGATTGCCAACCTTTTACAACTCCCTACCCGTGGGTCCGCTCAAAATATTGCTTTTTGGTGCCGTGGTAATGGCTTGCCTTGGTGGGCTAATGTGGCTGTTTCCGCCGGGCGGGCTACGGATTGACGACGGTTTTTCGATCCATTTTCCTAATTGGGCGAGTTTTTGGAACAAGGGAACAGGCGATTACACCCCCTTACCCGATTTTGTTTTGGCTGCCGACAGCACTTCCTTGGATTTTTTGGATGGCGAGAAAGAGGTTCCTGTTACCATTGCTTCCATACAAAAAGATAGTACAGTGGCCCTTAAGAGGGACAGCATTATCCCTTTGGATTCCACCCTGCTGAAAAAAGTAACCCAACACTTGGAGTTTCCGCAATGCGAACCGGGTGCCTTGGACGACTTTTTTGCCAGTTTGGATGCCGCTATCAACGGCAACGGCATCCATGTGGCGCACTTTGGCGACTCGCAGTTGGAAGGCGACCGTATGAGCGGCTATTTCCGTGACAGGCTACAACGGCAGTTTGGCGGCGGCGGCCCGGGCTTGGTGTGCGTGGTACCCGCTTACAACCAAGCATCGGTAAGGCAAACCGTGAGCAGCAACTGGCAACGCTACACTTTGTTTGGCGTAAACGAGCAAAAACCCGCGCACTACCGCTACGGTATGATGGGTTCCTTTTGCCGCTTTACGCCTTTGGATGCCGATAGCACCCAAACAGAACCCATCACGGCGTTTTGCGAACTGAATACCACCAAAGGCATGTACTCCACGGCACGCAGTTTCGACAAACTCACCATTTACTACGGCCCGTCACAGCCCTGTGCCATCGAGGTGTTGGAAGGCACGGAGCTATTGGCCACCGATACCCTTATGGGCGAACGGGGGTACAATAAGCTTACCATCCACCTTGGCCGCAGCGCGCACAACATCCGCATCAATTTTACCGGCACCGACGGGCCGGACATCTACGGCATCAACCTAGATACGCCCGAGGGCGTAACGGTAGACAACGTGGCCATGCGGGGCAGCAGCGGCACCATCTATACCCGTACCGATTTTGAAGTGTTTAGCGGTATGATGCGCGACATGAACACCACGCTGGCCATTATGCAGTTCGGCGGCAACAGCGTGCCCTACGTGAAAGATACCGCCGAGTGCGTGAGCTTCGGCAAGCAGTTTTACAAGCAGATAATGGCTGTAAAAAAAGCCAAACCGGGCATTAACATCATCGTTATCGGCCCATCGGACATGAGCTATAAGGACGGCGACGTGTACAAAACCTATCCCCTGCTGCCCGTAGTGGTTGATGAAATGCGCACGGCCGCTCACGATGCCGGAGCGGTGTACTGGGATATGTACCGCGCCATGGGCGGAGCCCAGTCCATGCCCACATGGGTAAGTGCCGACCCGCCGCTGGCCGTGCAGGATTATATCCATTTTTCGCCGCGCGGGGCGCGCATTATAGCGGAACTGTTCTACGATGCGTTGTACGAACAATACTATAAGTATCGTTCCAATAAAAAGGAGGTAATGTAATGAGGTGGTTGTTTTTATTGTTGCTGTTGCCCCAATGGTTGTTGGCCCAAGACCCCGCCGATACGGATGGCGACCTGGTGCCCGATGCCGAGGTATTGTTGGTGGATACCCTGCCGATAGCCGATACCTTTATCAAGAAAAAGGAGCCTTTCGACGTATTCAAATATACTTTCGTAAAAGCGGATTACAATATCATGCTCGGCTCCGATAGCAGCAAGGGCGCATCGTTCGGTTTTTGGCCGCTATTGGATAGCCTGCTCACGCACAAAAACTTCCGTATCAACGTATTGCATTTCGGCGGCTCGCACATACAGGCCGATGTGTACAGCAACCTGCTACGCGACAGCCTACAAGCCATGGCTCCCGGTATGGCGGGCCCGCGGGGGCTGATATTCCCTTTCGCTGCCGTTAAAACCAACAACCCACGCAACTATATGGTAAAATCAACCGGCACTTGGCAGGGCCACCGCGCCGCCGTGAGCTACCACACCGGCACTTGGGGGCTTACCTGCATTACCGCCTCCACGCTTGATACGGTGGCCACCATTGCCATCAAAACCAGCCGTGGGGCGGCGGCATCCAAATTTACGCAGATAAAGGTGTTGTGCGATACCTTGAGCACCTACGATATAACGGTTACGTCCTCGGTAAAAGTGGTGAGGGTAAAGCATAACAAAGCGGGGGGCTATTACCTGTTCGAACTGGCGGCGCCCGCCGACAGCCTGCTGCTCACCGTGCGCAAAACCGACACGCTAAACACCGTGCCGTTTGAGCTGTATGGCATTATATTGGAAAACGACAATCCGGGCGTGGCGTTCCACTCCATCGGGGCAAACGGGGCCAGTTTCAAGAGCTATTTCAGGTGCTCACTGTTCCAACAGCACTTAATACAGGTAAATCCCGATTTGGTGATTATCTCCATCGGCACCAACGATAGCTTCGACGGCGATTTTACGGAAGCCAATTTCACGGCCCGTTACGACACCTTTATACAAATGATAAAGGCCGTAAACAGCGATGCCCGCTTCATATTTACCGTGCCGAACGACAGCTACTACCAACGCAAGTACCCCAACCTCAACACTGCCAAAATACAATCGGCCATATACAACCTGGCCATGAAACACGATGCATTGGTGTGGGATTGCTTCAAAATAATGGGCGGATTAAAATCGGCACGTACGTGGATGTATGCCGGCATGATGAAGAAGGATTTGGTGCATTTTACCAACCAAGGCTATATTTTAAAAGGCGAGCTTTTTTGGGATGCGTTTACCCGCTCTTACCAAAACTACCTGCAAAACAAGGCTGATACCGACGACGCACACTGATGGAACGCCTGCTCGACCTGTTTTCCCTAAAGCCTTTGGCCCTCGTTTTTACCGGGGCCGATTTCTGGATTTTCTTTTTGGCGGTATATATCGGTTTTGCGGCCCTCAACAGCCAAAAAATGCTGCGCACGCTGTATTTGCTGGCCATGTCGTGGTTCTTTTATTACAAAACAGGCGGCAGCTTCGTGGCGTTGTTAATGCTATCCACGTTGGTGAGCTACTTGCTTGGGCTGCTTATCCATAAAAGCGACAATACTTTCGTCCGAAAGGCTTCGGTGGCTACGGGCATCGTGTTCCACCTGTTTATGTTGGGGTACTACAAGTATTCGTACTTTATAGTCAACAGCATCAACGACCTCTTTGGTACTTCCTATAAGGTAATAGACCACTTCGCGCAGTTTGCCAACCAATTGAAAGGCGACCAGACCTTCAACGCAACCGACATCTTGCTACCGCTCGGCATCTCGTTTTTTACCTTCAGAATCATCTCCTACCTCGTCGATATTTACCGTAGGGAGCTGGCCCCTGCCCGTACCCTTTGGGATTATGCGCTTTACCTCGCCTTTTTCCCCAGCCTTATCATGGGCCCCATTACCCGCGCGGGCGATTTTTTGCCACAACTGTACCAACCCACCCAAATCAGCCGGGAACAGTTCGGGCACGGCGTGTGGATGATATTGAAGGGGCTTTTTAAAAAGATGTTCATTGCCGATTACCTCACCATAAACTACATCGATAGGGTGTTCGACAATCCGTACAACTACACCGGGTTTGAACACGTGGCGGCTATCTATAACTATTCCATCCAGATTTATTGCGACTTCTCCGGCTATACCGACATTGCCATTGGGTTGGCTTTGTTGATGGGTTTTGTGCTGAAAGACAACTTCGATTCGCCTTACAAAGCACTCAACGTGGCCGAATTTTGGCGGCGGTGGCATATATCGCTGTCCTCGTTCCTAAAAGACTATCTCTACATACCCCTTGGCGGCAATAGGCACGGAAAATTGCGCACGGAAATAAACCTGATGATTACCATGTTGCTAGGTGGCCTATGGCACGGTGCCAGTTGGAACTTCGTTATCTGGGGCGGGCTGAACGGCTTGGGGCTGTTGGTTTACAAAAACTGGAAGAAAATAAGCCCCTACGAGAAGTATAATAACTGGGCCGTTGTGGCTTGGAAAGTGATGCTCACGTTTTCGTTTATCACCTTTACGCGCATATTTTTCAGGGCCGAGGATATGGAGGGCGTGCAAATCTTCTTCCAGCAAGTGGCCAACAACTTTGCCTGGGAGCTGATACCCCATGTGCTATGGGCCTACAAAGGCGTGTTTGCCGTGGCTGCGCTAGGGTTGATACTGCACTGGCTGCCCTATAGCTGGAAAGGTAAGATGGAAAACAGCTTCGTTACTTCCCCTGCGCCCGTTCAAATAGTCTTCTGCGTATTGGTGGTATTGGTTATCTATCAATCTGTTTCGGCGGATATGGTGCCCTTTATTTATCTCCAGTTTTAACCCGCCCTATTGCCACAATATCGTTTTCGCCATCACTAGAAACCCTGATTTTCCAAAAACATTTGAAACAAAGTCCTAAATCGTACAGAATAATATTCAATACGCTGATTATCAGGTTGATAAAATTTCGCGAGACTTGATACTAGTGATGTTAAATTCGTTGTACTTTCGTGTTCAAATTTCGCAAAAACATGAAAACCAATTCTTTCGGCAAAACCTTGGTATTTGCCCTTTTGATCTCTGCCTCTGGCATGTTTGCTTCTTGCGCTGGCGGTGAAGGTACTGCAGAAACTACAGCTACCGACACTACTGCCGTAACCACTCCAGTAGAAACCGCTCCAGCGGCTGAACCTACCACCACTACCACTGATTCTGCTACCCAAGTGTCTGGTGACTCTACCACCACTACCACTCCGCAATAATCAGCGTTAGTCAAAAAATTCCGAAGGCCGTCCTTACCCTGGGGCGGCCTTCTCTTTTTATTGCTTTTCCTGCGCCATCATCCATGCAATGGCTTTTTGCTCTTCCCCTTCGTCAAATACCTTTATTTCTGCAGAAATAAAGGGTTTCGCCATTTGTGCCAGCAGTTTAAACTTCACGGTATCCACCACTAGGGCAATGCGTTTCAAGTTGCTCAATTGCTTCATATCGCCCTTAATGCCGCCCCATACTTCTTTACCGGCGGCCATATCAATGTCTTTTAGGCTAAGCATTAGGGGTATTTGCCCATAAGCGGCAATCTTGCCCAATATTATTGGGGTTGCCTTTCGGTATTCGTCCATCGTTATCTTTCCTTGCACGCTTACAGCTACCGCTTCGGGGCTCGCTGTTTCCAAAAACTGTATCATAGTGAGGTGTTTAGCCTCCTAAAAGCAACAATTGTGCTATATACTGGCCCACAGGGGCAAACCTGCCAAAGCGCATGGCACTGCACCAAACTGTCAAACCTTTGCCATGCCTACATTTGATGTATGATACAAGGGCTCAAACGTGCCCACTTATACAAACAAAAACCCCTTCCTCAAGCAATGGTTTGAGGAAGGGGTTACACATATGAGGGAACGGCTTTAAGCAGCCGCCCCATTATTCATTAAGGAACACGCGCTGCACTTTGGCACCGCTGGCACCTTGTACGCGTACAAAGTAGTAGCCATCCACCACTTCGTTTACCTGCAATTGGTGCTCGGCTTGCGTGGTATTCAAAGTACGGGTATCGATTACCTTGCGGCCAGTAAGGTCATATAGCTCAAGCTGTACGGTCTTGTCGGCCCAGTTATCGAAACGTACCGTAACCGTGCGGCCAAATCCAAATATGCGTATGCCCTGGGCGTTGTCCAATTCGTTTACGCCCGTTGGGTCTTGCGCTTTGCTTACGGTAATGGTTTGGGTAAATACATCGCTGCAAGTACCGTTGGTGGCCGTAAGGGTAACGGTGTAAGTGCCTGCCGCCGCATAGCTATAGGCAGGGCTGGCATCGGTGCTGGTGCTGCCGTCGCCAAAGTCCCAAGCGTAGGTAGTGGCACCTTGGCTATTATTGGCAAATACTACCAGCTCGTTTTCCACCACCGTGCTATCGCTGGCCGATACGCTAACGCTTACGGCAGGGGCGGCACCGATGGTAACGGTTTCCGAAACCACATAAGCGTCGATTTCCAAAGAAACGGTATAGGTGCCCGCAACCAATCCGGCAACGGTGGCTTGGCCATTGGCGTTCAGCGCGCTCCAAACTACGTTGCCGCTGGCATCGGCCACGGTGGCGTTATCCCAAACGATGGCATTGCTTCCCAAATCGAATATACCCATATCAATGCCCAAGCTGGCGTTCAAGCCTTCGCAATCGGCATCCACATGGCTGGTCTCGAAGCCCGGAACGAAGTGCAACACAAAGCGGTCTTCCGCATCGGCAACGTTGCTGCTAAAAGTATAGGTATTGGCGGCCATCAGATTGGTAAACGTACCTTCCTTTTTATCCTCCAAGTAAACCAAAGTACCCACGGGGAAAGTGCCCAAATCGTCGGCAGTAAAGGTAAACGTACCGTTGGCACCCGGCGCGAAGCCCACTGGCACCACCTTCACGCTGCGGTCGTTCGGCAGGGCGTTGGTAGATTGGCGCGGGTAGTTGGCATTGGTTTGCGTATAAAGGGTCATTACGCCGCCTTTGCTCTGCATTTTCTTACCATCGAACTCACGGTCATACCCATGGGTAAAATCGGCACCGAAAGCCACAATGGTACGGTCGTTGAAACCATTGCCACCCACTTCCAATATCAAGCGGCTATCAAAAGCCTGTCCTTGGCGGAAGAAACTGTTGTGGCCAGCCACGCGCATGCCGTTGGTAAAGTTGGCCACGGCACCGTGGTTCAACGCCTCCACAAAGAAACCTTGCGAAGAGCCGATAAACGACGAGCCCGGCGTAAGGGCGTTGATTTGCTGGTAAGTGCCTTGATAGCTACCGCTGGTAAGCCACAAATAAGCCGTGCCGTCCAAATCGGTGTTGCCTTGCGATACCAAGAACCAATCCAAAGCCGATGGATACGGGTTGCTTATCAAATGCATGCCCTGTGTGCTGGTGCCGTTGCCCGCCGTACGGCTCAGGCTACTGCTTTGGCGATTGCCCGTGTTGGCGGTACCCGTAAGGTCAATAGTAGTATTGTTGGGGATGATGCCCGCATAGCCTTCCGTGGCACCCAAGTTGCCAGCACTGCGCACGCGCCATCCGCTTTGGTAACAGGTGCTCACGTTGCTCTCGCGGTAGTCGAACAAGCCGCCATATGGCGAGCCAGCGGCCAAAGCGTTGGGGTTACAGTTA
>CAYYZT010000007.1:4584-14304 GCA_964476015.1 uncultured Chitinophaga sp. | reverse complement strand
ATCACGAATGCGGTATTCGGCCCGGCGGTGTTGAACTCGTTGGCCCAGTCCGCAATGGTGGTGCCGCCCACTGGCGCACCCACATAGTGGAAGCCGTTTACGGTATTGGCCACAAAACGCTCCACGGTTACGTTGCCAGTGATGCTGCCGTTATAGCCCGGGCTAAAATCGTTGACATAGGCCGTAGTAATGGCATCAGATTTCAGGCGAAGCGTACCGCCCGTGGTGTTCAGGTTGCCCGCTACCAAGTTCAAAGCCTCGGTAATGTTCCACGACCCGGTAAGGGTGCTGTTGGCATTTACCTCCAACACACCGATAGTGGTGTTGCCGCTAATGGCGTGGGTAGCCGCATTGGTAAGCCTCAACGCACCGGGGCCCATATTGGCCGTACCGCTGTTGGTAAAGTTACCTGACACTTCTAAGCGAGTGTTGGCTGGTAGGGTTACGGAAGCACTAGTTTCGATATTGATGCTACGCGTTTGGCCGAACAATCCGCCAATGGAAGTAAGCACCGGATAGCGTGCCACGCCCGTAGGTATGGTAACATCGATGGCATTGGTGGGCACGGTGTTGCAGCTCCAGTTGGCCGCGTTGAACCAATCGGTATCGCCGCCAAGGCCGGTCCAGGTACCGGCGGTACAGTTGGTGGTGGTGGCGCAGCTTTGTGCGGTGGCGTAGTTTACGCTCATGTTATCCAATACCACGTTGTAAGCATGTGCGGCACCATTGGCAATGGCCCACACGCCCACGGTAAGGTTGCCTTTGTTCGGCAAGGAAGTAATGTTGAACGTAAGCTCCACGCGCTGGCAGTTGCGGGCTTGGTTGAAATATACATATTGATACGGCGTGCCCGTGTTGGCTCCGTACCAACCACCGCTGTAGCTCCAGTCGCCTATCCACATATAGATATGGTCGTTGGTGAAGCTGGCATTGTAAGAGTTGGTAATATCGAAGCTTACGGTAACGGTAGTGTAGCCCGTGCCATCGAACCTAGCGGAACGCAGCAGCGCACCAGCGTTGGCGGCACTGCTGGTATATTGCAACGCACGGCTGCCAGAGCAACCGGCTGTGGCGTTGGGCGCCCAAGTGCCGTTGCTGCCCGTACACACCATCCAAGGCAGGGTGGTGATGCTGATGCCACAGTAATCGGTATAGGTAAAGTTGGTAAAGTCTTCCACGCCCGTGGCATCCCAAGCGGCGGAAAGGTTGGTAACGCCCTGCACCACGTGGCCATCATTGTTACGGGCGTTGGGCACAAAGCAGTAGCTGGTAAGCGGGCTAAGGCCGTTTACGCCTATGGTGCCCCACTGCGCCTTGGTTTGGAATACCTCCGTGGCACCCAGCGTACCGTCGGCCTGTACATACAGGCCCGTATTGCCCTCTTTGATGCTATACGTGGTAATGGCGGGGTTTACTACCGGGGTTTCGTCTGTTAAGGTTACGTTGAGCGTGGTGCTGCCCACGGCACTGATGGCAGGGGCGGCTGGCACGTCGGCAGCGGTGTAGCGCGGGGTGGCCATGGTAGCATAGCCGCATACCACGCCGCCGTTTTTGGCGCGTACCCTAAAGTAATATGGTGCGTTGGGGTTGTTGCCCGCGTTGTAATCGTAGGTATTGGTGGTAGGGCTGGCTACTGCGGTCCAGGTGCTGCCGTTGGTAGATACTTCCAAATCGTAAGCCGTGGCACCGCTCAAGGCATCCCAAGTTACGTTCAAATGGTGCGCGGCACCGTTGGCCGGGCTGCCGATGGAAGCGGCTAGGTTGGCTACCGGGGCACACGTCAAGGTAGGTACGGATAGGGTTACCCGATAATCCTCAACCTCGCTGTATATGCCATAACCCGTACTTATATTGTTACAAGAGTTGATGACATTGCCCAAACTTGCGTTGTCGTCATAAAACAGCCTTACCCGCATGGCAACTTGCCTGCCATTCGTTACCGTGCTTGGCACGGTGAAAGTGAACACAAACGGATTGGCTGCTGGGTCGCTTATGCGGCCCACCAACTCATCTGCATCGGCAAAATCGCCATCCCCGTTGTAATCGATAAACAATCCTGCGGCGGTGGTGTAGCCCGAATGCTCTATGCTAGCGGTATATTGCTTGCCAGCTTCCAAAACAAGCCCGTTGGAAAACGACCCCATAAAGTTGGAGTAGTTGTACATCGTAATGGTGGCACCTGCCTGAACACCGAAGAACATGCCATTATTGTCCAGCACCGTTCCACTAGGCCCGTTTATCAATACGCGGCTTATATATACCTTGTCGGTTGTAGAGTTGGCACTTACATTGTTCGCATTGCCGTTTACCCCGTTACAAACAGTATTTCCAATCGATGGAAGGATTTTCAATGTAAAATCCTTGGTTTGGGAGCTTGTATAGGCATTACACGGATCCAAGTTTCCTATATTGCCCCTTACCACCCTCATGCGCACCCTTACCAGGCCCGATGCCGTGGAAGGTACCGTAAAATATCCGGCATAAGTATTGCCTGCGGTGGAGGTATAAAATACGTTATCCATACGTTCGCCGCCCGAAGTGAAGGCAGTGTTGGCAAACGTGCCATCCCCGTTCCAGTCTATCCAGTAAGCAAACGTAGTTCCGCTAGTGCCCGTACCATTAGCCCGTATAAGGGCGTTCAAATGGTGGTACTGGCCAGCCACTACCGTTGCATAGCCATAGGTAGTAGTATCGGTATAGTTCATGTAGTTGTTGGAATAGTTGCCCGGATTGGGATCTACCCATTCGTGGAAAGCGATGCTCTCTAGGTGGTTGTTGCTAAAAGCGTTGCCAGAACCGGCACCGCTGCAATAAGGTGGCGAGGCGGCAACCAAAATAGTTACGGTATTGGAAGTTTGTGAACAAGAGCCGCCATCCGTAACCACGGCACGGTAGTAATAGGTGCCGTTGGCAAGCGCGGCGGTAGTATAGCTAGCGAGAGTGGCACCCGTACCAGTGGATACGTTGGCCCACCCGGTTGAACCATTGGGCGATGATTGCCATTGGATGGTGGTTCCGGTATGGCCACTCAGGGTAAGGTTTGCCGTGCCGTTAGTGGTTACGAACGCCGGGCCGCTGGCGGTGCCGCCACCACAAGTCGTCAATGCCAAGCCCCTAACAATAATGTCATCCACTACAAACAACGGGCGGGTACCTCCGCATTCGTCATTTACATTACGGAACGCCAAAGTAAAGTTGGCCGCATTATTGGCGGCTACAGGAAAGGCAATTGTAGCGGATTGGGTATTTGCATTTCCTATGCGAAAAATACCATTGTTTGCGGGCCCGCCAACTGTAAGCCATGTAAATGGGGCGTTTCCCGTCAGGCTATATCCTATTTGCCCATAGTCTACATATACTCCATTATACAATTCCCCAAAAAACTTCCAATTGAAACTAACCTCTATGGTTTGGAATCCGGTGGTCGGTATTACCCTATATGCAGCTAAATCGGCCCTAGAATCGATATCGCAAGTAGTATATTGCTGCCCAAGTGTTCCAAACAAATTCGCACCATTGTAAAAAGAAACCCCCAAGCTCTTACCTGATATTGCATTTCCTGCGGAGTGGATACCCCAACGATGCTCATAGTTGAGATACATGGTGTTTGTACCATTTACCAGCCACCCGTCCTGTGTAGAATTGCTCACGGGCAACTTACCTGCCGGAACCGAAGCAGCGTCAAAGTTTTGCTGGTAAATAACGACTTGCCCAAAAACCATCCCACCCCACCAACATAGCAGGGCAACCATTAAAATCCGTAAATGCGTCATCAGTGCGTTTTATCTTAAATAATCGTAGCGTAAAAGTGTATTCCCTTAATTTCTAACCAAAATTTGGTGGTGGCGAGATTTAAAACAAAAATAACCTTATAGGGGCTATTTGTCAACATTAAATTCACATTTGGCCCCCGTTTATGTCGATTTAACCATGGTTTTGGTTGCATTTGCCATAAAAAACCCCGCCCGTTTGGGCAGGGTTTTCTTAGTCTTGTCGTTTTAATGGCTTATTCGCCCAAATATACGCGCTCCACCTTGGCACCGCTGGCACCGTGTACGCGTACAAAGTAGTAGCCGCTTACCACTTCGCCCATGTGCAATTGGTGCTGGGCTTGGTTGGTGTTCAGCGTGCGGGCATCTATTACCTTGCGGCCGGTAAGGTCGTACAAATCAAGCTGCACGGTTTTGTCGGCCCAGTTATCGAAACGTACCGTAACCGTTTTGCCGTAGCCGAAGATGCGGATACCTTGGGCATCGGCCACATTGCCGATGCCAGTAGGGCCTTGCTCCTTGCTCACGATGATGGTTTGGGTAAACACATCGGTACAAGTGCCGTTGGTGGCGGTAAGCGTTACGGTGTAAGTGCCCTCCACGCTGTAGCTGTGGGCAGGGTTGGCATCGGTGCTGGTGCTGCCGTCGCCAAAGTTCCACTCATAGCTGGTAGCCCCTTGGCTGTTGTTGCTAAAGGCAATCGCCTCGCCTTCCAACACCTCGGCATCGCTTACCACGGCAATGGCATCCACTACAGCCATTCCGGCCACGGTAATGTCTTGTATCACGGTGTAGCCATCGTGCTCCAAGGTAACGGTATAAGTGCCCGGCGCAAGATTGGCCAAGTTGATGGCACCGTTGGCATTGTTGCCGGCAACTACCTGTTGGCCGTTGGCATCGGTAATCTCGTAAGCATCCCAAGTAATGATGGTGCCGTTCATTTCCGAAGCACCCAAGTCCACCACCAAGCTGCCGTCGTTGCCCACACAGGTAGCAGAAACCGTGTTCCACTCGATGGCCGGGATAAAGTGCAGCAGGAAGCGGGCTTCGGCATCGTTAACGTTTCCGGCAAAAGTATAGCTCGGGTTTGCCATCAGGTTTTGGATGTGGCCCGTTTTCAGGTCTTCCAAGAAAATCATGGCACCCGTGCCGAAAGTAGCCAAATCGTCGGCGGTAAACGTAAACGTGCCGTTGGCACCCGCTGCAAAGCCCACTGGCACCACCTTCACGCTGCGGTCGTTGGGCAAGGCGTTGGTGGCCTGGCGCGGATACGCTGGGTTGGTGTGGGTATAAAGGGTCATCACGCCGCCCCTGCTCTGCATTTTCTTACTGTCGAAACCACTTTCGTAGCCTTGGGTAAAGTCAGGGCCGAAAGCCACTATGGTACGGTCGTTGTGGCCATTGCCGCTCACTTCCAATATCAACCGGCTATCAAAAGCCTGCCCTTGGCGGAAGAAGCTGTTGTTGCCCGCCACACGCATAGTGTTGGTAAAGTTCAGCGTTGCGCCGTTGCTCACCGCCTCCACAAAGAAACCCTGCGAAGAGCCGATATACGAGGTGCCCGGCGTAATGGCATTTATTTGCTGATAAGTGCCCTGGTAGCTGCCGCTGGTTTCCCAAGTATAGGCACTGCCATCGATACCGGGGTTTGCGGTGCGCACGGCATACCAATCCAAAGCCGATGGGTACGGATTGGAAACCAAGTGCATGCCCTGTGTGCTGGTGGCGTTGCCGCCCGTGCGGCTCAAAGCACCGGTGCCGATGTTGCCCGTGTTGGCCGTGCCGGTTACGTCTATCACCCTGCCGTTGGGTATAATGCCCGCATAGCCTTGGGTGCGGCTGATGGCGCCATTGCCGCTGCGCACATGCCAACCGCTTTGATAGCAGGTGGTTACGGCACTTTCGCGGTACTCAAACAACCCGCCGTAAGGCGAACCGGCCGCAAGGGCGTTCGGGTCGCAATTGGGTTGCGGTATTACTTGGGCATTGTTCGGCCCGGCAATGGAGAACTCGCTGCCCCAATCGGTTAGATTGCTGCCGTTTACCGGGGCACCGATGTAGTGGAAACCGTTGGCCGGGTTGGCCACATAACGCTCCACGGTTACGTTGCCCGTGATGGTGCCGTTGTAGCTCACGCTAAAATCGTTGATATAAGCGGTGGTGCTGGCATCCGATTTCAGTTTCAGCGTTCCGCCAGTGGTATTCAGGTTACCCGCTACCAAGTTCAAGGCTTCGGTTATGTTCAAGCTGCCCGTGAGGGTAGCGTTGCTGTTCACCTCCAATACGCCAATGGTGGTGTTGCCACTAATGGTGTGCGGGTTGACGTTGGTAAGCCTCAACAAGCCTAGGCCCATGTTGGCCGTGCCGTTGTTGGCAAAGTTGCGAGCCACGTGCAGGGCATTGCCGCTACCGCCAATGGTTACACTGGCACCGTTGGCAATGGTAAGGTCGCGCACTTGGCCTACCATGGGCGCACCAGCGATGGTGATCAAGGTAGGGTAAGAGTTGTTTGATACCACCGGGATGGTTACATCGGTATTGATGGTAGGCAAGGTATTGCAGCTCCAGTTGGCGGGGTTGTTCCACAACTGGTCGCCGCCGAGGCCCGTCCAAGTACCGGCGGCCACGGCCGAAATGGTACCCGATGTATAGGTGTCGTTGGCGGTGTTTACGTCGTTGGCACCGTTAGGGTCCAAGGTAGCTACCTCAATGGTATAGCTTTGGCCGCTTACAAAGTTGAACGTGCCCAAAGTAAGGTTGGTGCTGGCACCGCCGGCCACGTTGAGGCTGGTAAAGGTTTGGTTTTGCGTGGCACCGCCGTTCACCGTCCACAGCACGGTTACGGAGGTAAGCGGGTTGGTATCGTAGTTACGCACCGTAACCTCAATGTTGCCCGTACCGGCACATACCATAGCGGCAGGGCTTACGATGGCGGTAATGCCCGCATCGGCGGTTGGCGGCGTGGCCTCATCCGCACCGATGGATGGTGGCGAGGGACGGGTATCGCCGTCAATATCCAGCGTAATGCCGCCAAAAGCAATGCCCTTGCCCGCTAGGCCCGTGTTGGCCACGTGCAAATCGAACGGGCTAACGGTGCTGGTATATTGCGGGTTGATGGTGATGGAGTTGGCATCGGGGGTTCCGGCTGCGCCTTGCCAAGCGGCAAAGTCGGCACGGTTGCCGCCGCGGTTGCCGAAGTTGCCCGTGGCGGTGTAGTGGAAGTTGTTGTAGTTGGAAGTAACGGCAGTGGTTACATTTATGGCGTAGCCCGCGCCTGCCGTAACAATGTTGTTATTTTGTACCACCACATTGTTCCCGCCCGTTCCGTATGATATGGACGCGTGAGCCGTAGTGCTGTTGCCACTGGTATATATGTTATTAAACACAAAGTCCACATACTCGCAATAGGTGCAATAAAAGCCTTGTACGGTGGTACTGCTGGCCGGAGTTATCGCCACTATGAAATTGTTGGCTACTATTGCGTGGTTCAAATTGGCTCCATACACGAACGACATGGATATGCCCTTTTTTACTCCAGTAGCACTTTCAACCGCAATTTTATTGCGCTGTACGGAAATATTGCCGCCCAAGTAACTAAAGTCCATGCCTGTAAGCACCCCAGCAAAAGTGCTGGTTATGTTGTTATCGGTAATGGAAATATTTTCTTGGTAATTCATTTCGATGGCAGTAGCGGTAAAACCATTGAAGGTATTGCCCGCTACGCTGTTTCCGCTTTCGCGGTTTGCGTTGGTATTGCCCCTCATTGATATGGCGTTGGAGCCATTCAAGAAGGTATTGTTGGATATCGTGGTGTTATTGTTAATGTCAGCTACACCGTCCATGTAAAGCAGCTTGTAGCTGGAAGAGTTAATGGACGGGGCTTCGAAGGTATTTGCATTGAAAACAAGGTCGTTGGTATTGCCCACCACGCCTACCAAACCCCTATATAGGCCGGTAGTAATAGAAGTGCGGAAGTGCAGGCCCGAGAAACGCAAGTAGGAAGCAGCGTTTATGCCCAAAACATAGTTAGTGGAACTGGTTTGTCCGCTAAACTCCAGTATCGCCGCGCTGCTGTTGGCCGGGTCTGCTTGGAAGGTAACGGTATTTACGGAAGAAGATCCACTGATGGCCGGAATCAATACCTGCTCGGCATAAGTACCTTGGCGCACGTTGAACACCACCGGGCCGCAAACGCCGTTTGCCAAAGCCGCCACGGCAGCGTTAAAGGTAGCGAAATCGGGGCTGGAACCACCGATGGTGTAAGTGCCACCGCTAAAAGAAGTGCTGCCAGCAGAAGCAGTGAAACCATTGTTTGCCGGGTTTTGGTCTGTTTGCCCATTTGGCAGACTGCTGCTAAAAGCCAATGTATAACTAGTGTGCGAAGCAAAGGTATAATTGCCCAAGCTAACGGTGGCGGTAGTATTATTGGCGATATTTAGCCCAGAAACGGTTACAGGGGTTTGTGCAGCGCCGTTTACCGTCCAACTGATGGTAACGCTGGTCAATGTATTGCTGCCATAGTTTCTTATGGTTACTTCCACTGGGGCGGCACCTGCGCATATAGGAAAAGAGGGACTACTTAGGCCCACCACGCTGGCATCATAAGCTACCGCACCTGCTCCTTCATAGGCACCTATATAAGGCCTATTGGGCGAGGTTGGGCGCAAATTTCCGTCAATATCGCCGGTTATCCCTGCAAAGAACATTCCGGCACCTGCAAGGGCACTGTTGTTCACACGCAAATTATAAGGAGAGTTTACCGTATCGGTATACTGTGGATTAATGGTAAGTGAGTTGGCATCGTATGGGGTATCTTGGGTCCATGTGCTAAAATCCGCCTTGTTAGTAGTTGCGGTAGTTCCACCATAGTGCCCGAATGGGCCCGATGAAGTATAGTGGTAGTTATTATAGTCGCAAGTAGCTATAGCCGTTGTAGAGCCAGTATATATGGCAAACCCTGCCCCCTTGGTCATTACGTTATTGTTCACAATGCGAACATTCGACCCGGAGGATGCTTGGTGAATGGTGCGGTGGTTCGACAATGTAGTGGTATGCAAACCCTGTGTATATAGGCTATTAAACACCACATCCAAATAGTCGCAATTGGTTAAATATATACCTTGCACCGTAATATTGGTGATTGTGCTGCTATTGCCCGACAATGCAGTGAGAAAGTTGTTGGCCACCACCACTCGATTAGGCGCGGTACCATTAACGTTGCTAAGACTAAGTGCCGTTTTACCTCCGTTGTTACCCGTAACTTCTACTTTGTTGCGCTGGATGCTTCCGCCTAGGGTACCGCTACCACCGTAGCTAATACCTGTGCCAATACCAGTGGTAGAAATTACCACAGTATTGTCTTCGATAACTGCGTTTTGTGTCGTGCTCAGCGTAATGCCTGTGGCAGAGGCTGTGCCAGAATAGCTTATCTCGTTTTCACGGATATCTACCCCAGCAGAAGTTGACGTCAAATCGATTCCCGTAGCACAGCCAACAAAGCTGCCTTTTGTTATACTGATATTCTGTTGCGCAGTATTAATAATGATGCCAGTAGCCAAACCTTGAAAAGTATTTTCTTCTATTGTAGTACTATTGTAACTATACCACAGGTTAATACCTGTTCCGGAAGTAGCACTAATAGCATTTCCCTTTATTACTATGTCACTTTGGTTGCGCGCATAAATAGCTGCCGAGGCAAAACCGGAAAAAATATTGTTTTCGATACGGTTGCCTGTCTCTCTATAAGTTACCGTAGTACCATTGCCTTCAATAGCTATAGAGTACTGGCCGTTAACAAATTCATTATTGATTATGGTAGTGTAGTTGCTTGTGCTAGTATTGGTATTGTCCATCGCAAATACCCGGTGATATGTATTATTGCTAGTACCATTGGTCTCCAAATAATTTCCATCAAAAGTGATGTAGTTTGTATTACCTGTTACATGCACCA
>CAYYZT010000007.1:0-4574 GCA_964476015.1 uncultured Chitinophaga sp. | reverse complement strand
AGAGTAGTTGCGCGCATTTCTGGCATTTTTGCCTACATGCACCAAACCCCGGTAGGTACTATTGGTACTAGCAGTTACAATACGCAAACCTTTTATGGTTAAATAAGATGCCCCATTTATGCGGAGTACAAAATTAGTCGCAATGCTTGTTTGCCCATTAAACTGCAATATAGCTGGCAACGTATTTGCCGGATCAGCCTGAAACGTAACCGTATTTACAGCAGAAGCCCCAACAAAAGCTGGAATGGTTATTTGCTCGGCATAAGTGCCTTGCTTTACGTTGAAAACCAATGGGCCGTTTACGCCGCCAGAGGCGGTTACCGCAGCAATGGCCGCACTAAAAGTAGTATAGTTTGCCCCGCTTGCCCCAATGGTATATGTGCCGCTCATCGCCCCCATGGCCTGTTGTTGCCCCAACAGCAACAAGGCCGCCATCAACATAAAACCGGCCATGCCTTTCCCCAATGCATTCCGGAAAACAAATTTTTTCATCTGGTAAATTTTCGTTAACTGTGAATCGATTGTCCTAAAAGTTGTGCTCTTAGTAAAAAATGTAGCCTTAAAAGTACGGCTAAATGCCTAGTCTGTCAACAAAAAATTAACGAAACATTAATTTTTGTGCGCTTTTGCAATTGATTGAGAGCCCAAATTATTCTCAAATAATATTAGCAAATCGGAAAACATGATATTGCTTGGGCTGTAAATAGAGAGATATTACGATAGAGTAGCGGCCTGTAAAAAGCGGCCGCGGCCAGAGGGGTTACATTTGCCCGAAAAGCAAGAAACTGCCTATAACGAAGAGGCCCACAAAACCTTCCCAACCGATGTTGCGAAGGAAATAACCCCCGAGCATTTTTCCGTTGTGTTTGATTGCTTTTCCCATCCCTGCGAGTTCTTTAATCGTTACAGGGGTCAATATAGCACCGATGAAAACAGGTGTCAACAAAAAAGTTACGTTTTCGGGAAAAATTTTTTTTCTTCGATACGAAACTACCTACTGCCATGGGTTTGCTCGACGAATTTCTTTGCGCCCTTACCCCCAACGAGCGCGAACAAGTGGCCCGCATGCCGCTAAAGGGGAAGGAAGACTTGGTGCTGCGCTCGCTGATGCCGCAGGGCACTGACTGTGTGGCCCGGCCACCAAACTTCGACATCAGCATCGACCACTTGAACAAAATACAGAGCGTGCTGCTGCGCAAATGCTACTCTAACATTTCGGGCGGCGACGATGTGCGGCTCATCTGGTTTCTCAACCAGCGCAACCTAAACAAGCACATGCACCGCGAAATACAGCGGGTGGAGCAGGAACTGGCGGCCAAGCACCTGCTCCCGGAACAGCTATTGCCTTATTACAAAGAGTTTTTCCTGAGCTCGGTTGATGTGCTGGCAAGGTATTTTGACCCGGAAAGGGCCCGCCGGTACCAAGAACAGTATTTGGCCCTAGTGCCCGTGGAGACACGCGAAACGGAACGCTGTAATTGCGAGGCGAAGTATGCTTACCCGCATCTGGTAAAAGCGGGCATGACGGTAATGACGGCCGAACAAAAAGACCAAATGGGCCGCTATCTGTTGCAATTGCTGGAAAACGCCCAACGGCTCAACCATTTGGAAGCGATGGTATTGTGCCTTAAAAACCTGGTGTATTACCACAACTATACCCGCCCCAACATTGCCCTGCGATACCGATACCTGAGCCAGATGGAAAGTTTGGTGGAGGGCGCGCCCGATGGCTATTTCCCCAACCTGAGAAAAGCCATAACGCGGGCGGATATGGCGGAGTTTTTGCTCTCCACCAACCAATGGGAGCAAGCGCTGGAAAAATACCGGGCGGTGTTTTCCCAGTTTCCGGAGCAGATGGCCAACAAGCCCTACCATTGCGCCCGGTACACGCAAACGGCCGTGCTGTGCGAGGCGTTTGCAGAGGCCAGCCAAGTGCTCGATTTGCATTTCAAGAGGCACTTAGCCCACTACCATGCCTCGCTAAGCCCCATGGCGGCCACCATGTTTGTAATGTACTACCTGCACCTGCCCGACCTAGCGCAGTGCCGCAAACACTTGGATATGCTGTGGGAGGCGAATAACAAGCAGGACTATTTGGTGTACGAGGTATATTACCGTGCCTTGGAAACCGTATGGCTGTGGGCCAGCAACGAACACGAAACGGCCAATACCGCCGCAGCAAGGCATATTAAGTACCTGCGCAGCCGTAAGATAAAACAGAACTACGACCCTATTTGCTTGGTGTTTCCCTACGTGCAGGCTTTATATCTGCACAAAACCACGAGGAAGGAACTGGGCAAGAAGCACTTGGGCATGAAGGCACAATTGAACAGCGGCTATTTTGCCCTCTTCGGCAAAATATTGGGTTGATGCGTTATATAAACCGTTCGCGCTTTAGGTTGAGCCACTGCAACGCCGAGCCGCTCAACAGGGTTTCTTTTATGCTATCGGCATAGGGCATACCATTTATCAGCTTGCCCGGCTGCAACTCGCCGAGGGGGAAAGGGTAATCGGTGCCGAGGCACACCTTGTCCGCCCCGATGAGGTTTACCACATAATCCAGCATGGCAGGGTCGTGTACGAGGCTATCGAGCCAAAACTTACCGAGGTATTCGCGGGGGTTTACGGGGTTGTCCACCGCCACCAAATCGGGCCTTACGTTAAAACCATGCTCAATGCGCCCGATGGTAGCCGGGAAAGAGCCGCCGCCGTGGGCAAAGGCCACCCGCAAGTTTGGCAGCCTTTCCAACACGCCGCCAAATATCATGGAGCAGATGGCCAGCGAGGTTTCGGCGGGCATGCCCACGAGCCACGGCAGCCAGTATTTGGCCATTTTGTCTTTGCCCATCATATCCCAAGGGTGAACAAAAATGGCCGCGCCCAAGCGTTCGGCAGCCTCAAAAAACGGGAACAGGGCCGGGTCGTTCAGGTTCCAGTCGTTTACATGCGAGCCTATCTGCACCCCAGCGAGGCCCAGCTCGCCCATGCAACGCTCCAGTTCTTGTATGGCCAGTTGCGGGTCTTGCAGAGGCACGGTGCCCAGCGACACGAAACGCTTCAGGGAGCGGCGCGCCACGTCGGCAATATGGTCGTTGAGGAAACGGGACACATCCAGCGCATCTTTAGGCGGTGCCCAGTAGCTAAACAGTACGGGTATGGTGCTGAGCACCTGTACGTGTACCCCGTGGCCGTCGCACTCGTGCATGCGTACCTGTGGGTCCCAACAGTTGTGCTCCACTTCGCGAAAGAAGCGGTCGTCAATCATCATCCGGGCGCAACAGGGCTTGTGGTGGTCCAAACGGATAAAGCCGCCGTAGCCGAACTTCCCGGCCCAATCAGGCAACTTCTCTGGCATGATATGGGTATGGATGTCGATGGTGAGCATGGCCGTGCGGTTTGTTTTGGATAAAGATAGCTATTAACCTCCACCTGAAGGTGGAGGCAATTGATATGTACGTTATGAAGGTATTAATCCCGAATTGCATCGAAAACGGTAGGCAATGGAGATGTGTGATGCGGAGTTTTTCCTTTACCGATAAACTGGTCAACAAATCAACGAGTCAACCAAACCCATCAACTACCCCCACAGGTAACGTACAACAACAGCCGCACGCCAAACGCCAGCATTACCAACCCGATAACCCGATAGGCTACTTGCAGCCGTGCGGGCTGTATAAATGCCTTGATGCGGTGCGCCAACAATACTTTCAGCGTATCGGTAGTGAGCACGCCCAACAGGCACCCGCCCAAGTAAGCATACAAACCGCTGCCGAAACCGTATTTATTGCCCGCATAGCTGATAACGGTGAGCCACACCCCGAAAACGAACGGGTTTACGAAGTTGACCAAAAAGCCACTGGTAAAAGCCCCTGCCAACCCAACATGGCTAGTGGTGCCGGTGGTTTTATCGGACGGGCTGATGATGTATCGCCCACCTATGGCAAAAAGGATGGTGGCACCCGCAATACTTACGTAAGCAGTATTCTCCACCCGCTGCAAGAAGGCCATGGCACCTAACACGCAGAGTGCCACGGCTACCACATCGCTCATGATGATGCCCAAAGCCACCATCATGCCAGCCCATTGGCCGCGCTTTAGGGTGTTTTGAAGCAGGGTAAAAAACACCGGCCCCACAAACACTACCATAGCCAATCCCCATAAATAGCCTTCGAGAAGTGCCATGCAATTTTAATAGGTGGAAAAGAAAGCCAAAACCATCAAAAACGTAGCCTTAGCGCAAAAATGTCTCAAAAAAATACCGCAATAGCTCAAAATGCCGCAAAAAGGCCGATTTTATGATAAAAATAGCTCAAAATATGTCTCAAAATGCCGCAAAACGCTTTTTTGCGCTATCGGTCATTCCATTTGCACGAGATACCGTTCCTGCAACACTTCGGGCCGGGTATCGGGGTTGATGAATTTCCAAGTAAGGGCCGTTACCTTATAATGAGGATAAGCTTTAAGTATTTGATACTGATAATCATTATCATACAACTCATCTAGACCTTTTTGGTTGGTAAAGATGAGGGTGGCCGCCGGAATCGAATCGGGCACCATATTACGAGGCGGTGCCC
>CAYYZT010000006.1:8436-26942 GCA_964476015.1 uncultured Chitinophaga sp. | reverse complement strand
CAAGTCAGCATGATTAACCAAAGGTACCTTTTCATGGGAAATATGGTTAGTTGTTGTTAGCTATTTGGTTCGTTTAACGTAAGATGGTTATAGCGCCTTTGTACACTTTGTCGCCCACCTTCACTACATAGTAATAGGTGCCGTCGGCCAGTTGGTCGCCACTGGTATTGGTACCGTTCCAATCGTTTTGGTAATTGGTGGTAGAGAACACCTCGGTGCCCCAACGGTTGAACACGAATACTTCAGCATTGTAGGTGAAGATGTTGCTGATAACCCAAGTATCGTTGATACCGTCGCCGTTCGGCGTAAACAGGTTCGGCACATCCACACGGAAGTCTTCAGTTACGCTCACCGTTACCTCGCGGGTGGTTACGCAACCATCGGCCACCGTAACAGTTACGCTGTAAGTGGTTTGCTGCATAGGCGTAGCCACAGGGGTAGCACTGTTCGGGTTGTTCAACGACTCTGCCGGAGACCACTCGTAAGCGATGCCGCCAGTAGCCTGCAAGGTAGTGCTAAAGCCCAAGCTAACGGTAGTATCCGGAGAGATGGTTACGGAAGCCTCGCTGAAGATGGCCACCTCTATTTCGCCCTCGCCGTTGCACAAAGCACCGCTGGTAATGGTTACGCTATAGTTGCCCGTGCGGGTAACAGTAATGGTACGGGCAGTGTCGCCGTTGCTCCAAACGTAGCGGTAGCCAGTGCCTGTAGGAGCTTCCAGCGTTACGCTGTCGCCAGCACAAACCGAACCAGTAGAGCCGTTGGCCGTAATAGTGGCATCAGGCGTAGGATGTACCAAGATGGTCTCCGTAAGCGTATCAGAGCAGCCTTCGTTAGAAGTAGCAATCAATCTTACTGGGTAAGTACCTGGCGTAGCAAACACGTGTATAGGGTCTTGGTCGGTAGTGGTTGCACTGCCATCGCCAAAGTCCCAAACATAGCTCAACGAACCGGCACTGATGCTAGAAGCGTTGGTAAACACCACCTCTTGGTCGTCGCAAGCCAAGGTTGCGCTAAAGTCGGCCGAAGGCACTGGGAACGAGTTAACAATAGCCGTGAAGAATACTTGGCAGCCGTTGTCATCAGTAACGGTTACTGAGTAAGTGCCACTGGCTAGGCCAATGATATCTTCGGTTGTAGCACCCGTGCTCCACAAGTAGTTGTATGGAGGCGTGCCACCCGTTACGGTAATATCAACCGAACCGCGCGCTTCAGCACCGCAACCGGCACCTTTGGCCGAGCCAGTAATGGTAAGCGGGTTAGGCTGGCCAATGGTAACGCTGTCAACAGTTTGGCAACCGTTGGCATCGGTGATGATTACAAAATACTGGCCAGCAGTAAGGTTGTAGATATTCTGCGTAAAGCGGAAGTTAGACCAGAAGAACGTGTACGGGCCAGTACCACCGGTTACGGTCAAAATGGCCGAACCATCGCCAAAGCCGTTGCAAGTAGCATTGGTACCAGCAATGCTGCTCAACAGCGAATCCGGTTGCGTGATGGTAAACGTATCGCGGAAGATACAGCCATTGGCATCGGTAATCAATACATCGTAAGTAGCCGGGGCCAAACCGTTCACATCTTCCGTAGTAGCGTTGTTGCTCCACAAGAAGGTGTACGGGGTGGTGCCACCACTAACCGTTATATCAATCGATCCGTCGTTGGCACTGTTGCAGGTTACGTTGGTAGCAACGCCGGTGGCCACCAATGCGGTAGGCCCGGTAATAGTGTAAGTAGCCTCGATAGTGCAACCCTCATCGTCAGTTGCTGTTACGGTATAGCTGCCTGGGGCCAAGTTCTGCTCAAAGTCGGACGAACCGCCGTGAGACCAAGCATAGGTATAAGGAGCCACGCCACCAGTTACAGTAACCAATATAGAGCCGTTGCTGGCACCGAAGCAGGTAACATTAGTAACCACGCCGTTGATTTCCAAAGCAGGGTTTTGGTTGATAACAGCGGTGTCAACAGTTTGGCAACCGTTGGCATCGGTAATGATTACCACATAAGTACCAGCAGGCACGTTGGCAAGGTCTTGCGATACAGAGAAGTTGCTCCACAGATAAGTGTAAGGAGCGGTACCACCGGCCGGGGTCAAATCCACGCTACCAGTTGATTGGCCGAAACAAGCCACGTCAACAGTGGTAAGGGTTGAGGTAACTACCACCGGCTGGGTGATTGTGTAAGAACCCGTAGCGGTACAGCCATTGCCATCGGTTACGGTTACTCCGTAAGTACCAGCGGCCACGTTTATCAAGTTTTGGCTGGTGCTGCTGTTGCTCCATGAATAAGTGTAAGAACCGCTGCCACCAGTTACGGTAAGGTAGATGTCGCCATCGTTTACGCCGTTACAAGTAGCATTTACCACGGTGCCCTGCAACTGGATGGCTGTAGGAGCGGTAACTGTAGCACTCA
Organism: uncultured Chitinophaga sp.; assembly: GCA_964476015.1. Lineage (GTDB taxonomy): Bacteria > Bacteroidota > Bacteroidia > Chitinophagales > CAIOSU01 > CAIOSU01. The sequence continues at coordinate 24,533 of CAYYZT010000006.1, read as the reverse complement.
AAGTAGCGGTACAGTTGTTGCCGTCGGTTACGGTTACGGTGTAGGTGCCCGCGGCCAAACCAGTAAGGTCTTGCGTGTTGGCACCGCCCGGAGACCAAGCGTAGGTGTAAGAACCCACACCGCCGCTCACGCTCAAGTCAATAGCACCGGTAGAGGCACCGAAACAGCCAGCGTTGGTAACCTGCGCCGAAAGCACGATAGCGGCAGGCTGGGTAATGGTATAGGTTTCCGTGGCCACACAAGCGTTTTGATCGGTAACGGTTACGCTATAGGTGCCCGCGGGCAAGCCAGTGATTTGTGAAGTAGTGGTACTATTGGTAAACGAACCATTGCTCCACTGTATGTTGAACGGGCCCGTGCCGCCGCTTACGCTCACGGAGATAGAACCCGTGCTGGCACCGTTACAGTTCACGTTTACGATGGTTTCGGTAATCACGATAGCAGTAGGCTGCGTTACGGTGTAAGAACCAGAGATGGTGCAACCGTTGGCATCGGTAACTATTACAGTGTAAGTGCCCGCGGCCAAGCCTGTTTGGCTTTGATTGTTGTTAAAGTTGTTCCACAGGTAGGTGTACGGGCCAACACCGCCAGATACGGCAGCGCTTACCGAACCGTCGGCACCGCCGTTACAGCTTACGTTGCTGCCAGTTACGTTCAGCACCAAGGCAGAAGGCTCTGTAACCGTGAAGCTTTGCGTAGCAGTACAACCGTTGGCATCCGTTACCGTTACGGTATAGCTGCCACCGGCCAAACCAAAGATGCTAGACGAAGTAGCACTGTTGCTCCAAGCATATGTATAGGCTGGGAAACCACCGGAAACGCTCAAGTTGATGGAGCCGTTGCTGGCACCGTTGCAGGTTACGTTAGTTACGTTGCCTTGCACCACCAAAGCGGCAGGCTCGGTTACGGTAGCGGTCAGGGTCTCGGTACAGCCGTTGCCGTCGGTAATGGTCAAGTTGTACGTTCCGCCAGACAAGCCCGTAAGGTCTTGTGTGGTTGGGCCATGGCCCCATGAGTAAGTGTAAGGCACTACACCACCGCTCACGCTTACATCAATGGCACCGTTGGCGCCGCCGTTGCAGCTCACGTTGGTTACGGTAGCAAAAGCCACCAAAGCGGCAGGCTCGGTTACGGTAGCACTCAAAGTAGCTTGGCAACCGGCGTTGTCAGATACGGTTACGGTATAGGTTCCAGCAACCAAGTTGGTAATATCCTCAGTGCTTTCGCCATTGCTCCAAGCATAAGTGTAAGAGCCTGTGCCGCCGCTTACGTTAATATCTATGGCACCGGTATTATCACCGTTGCAAAGCACATTGGTAACGGTGTTGATGCTTACGGTAAGCACCGCGCCTGGGTTTACGGTAAAGCTGGCGTTGGAAGTACAGCCACGGCTATCGGATACCTGAACGGTATAAGTGCCCGGAGCCAAACCAGTAATGTCTTGGGTTGCTTGCCCGTTCGACCAGAAGTAGGTATAAGGGCCCACACCGCCAGTTACCGTTATATCAACCTCACCCGTTGGGCTAGTAGCGCATGGGGCATCGGTTACGGTGCCGGTAATGGCAATAGCGGCAGGCTCGGTAAGGGTGTAGCTGCCAGTAGCGGTACAGTTGTTGGCATCGGTTACGGTTACATCATAAGTACCAGCCGTAATGTTAGCATTGTCTTCCGTAGAAGTGCCGTTCGACCAGATGAAGGTAAACGGTGGCGTGCCGCCCGTTACGGTAATGTCTATTTCGCCATCGGTGCCGCCGTTGCAACGTACCTCGGCCAAGTTGGCCAAGCTTACGGTAAGCGGCAGCGGCTGGGTAAGTGTGGCACTAGCCACAGCCGAACAGCCATTGCCATCGGTAACCGTTACGGTATAAGTGCCTGCGCCAACGCCAGTGATGTCTTGCGTAATGGCACCGTTGCTCCACTGGTAAGTATATCCGGCACCGAAACCGGTAATTTCCAACACATCGCCAGGGCCACTAAAGGTAGTGTTCCAAGTAAGGTTGGTACCGCTGCCTGTGGCGCGGGTAGTAACCAAATAATAGGTTTGGCCCACGTTCAAAGTAGCGGTTACGCAAGAGTTCAAGAAATTGGTACAGTTGTCGTTACCGGCCACAAAAGTTACTGGCGGGTTCTGGGTCCAATCCAGCGGGTCGGTGTACAAGAACATGTACCCGTCGATAGGCAAGGTATAATCGTTGGTAATGGTATAAGTACCAGTAGTTGTTACGGTAAACTCGTAGATGTCGATTTCAGGATTCTGCGCGCTGCAGCATGCCCCAGTAGCATCAGGGCGGCCAGTAAGCACACCACCGGAAATAGAGGAGAACGTTCCGTCGTTCAAGCCGTTGCCCGCACGGGTGTTGCCCGGTAGCTGGCTGTAAGTTGGTACGTTGCCAGCGGTACCGCCCGAAACAGAGATAAACACGCCGCCAGTACCTCCGCCGTTACAAGCAAGGTTCTGAACACTGTCAACAGTAAGTACCAGCGGTGTGGCCTCGCCTACGGTAATTTGGGTGATTACTTGGCAACCGGCAGCATCGCGCGCCAACACGGTGTAGGTGCCGCCGCTAAGACCAGTGAACACACCAGAACCTTGGAAAGTAATACCGTTAATAGAATACTGGTAAGGGGCCGTACCGTTAGAGGCGGTTACTTCAAACTCACCATCGGCTTGGCCCGCACAGCTTACATCGGTTACGCTGTTAACCGTAAATACCAACGTAGTAATGTTTGCAAGCGTAGTAGTAGCGGTAGCTTGGCAACCGCTGTTATCTTGCACCAACACGGTATAGTTGCCAGCAGAAAGGTTGGCAAACAAGCCACCCGGTTGAAAAGGGCTACCATTGAGCGAGTATAGGAAACCGCCCGTGCCACCGCTGCCTTGTACGGTAATGGTACCATCGTTTACGCCGCTACAGCTTGCATCGGTTTGGTTGGTAATATTGATGGATAGGCCTCCCGGTTGGATGATGTTGACAGGGTTGCTATTATAAGTAGCCAAACAGTTGTTGGCATCAATAACCACTATCGTGTAGCTAGCTGGGCCCAAGCCGGTAAACTGGTTAGAAGTTTGGAAAGTGCCGCCGTTGTTTACGGAATATTGCAAGATACCCGTGCCACCTATGGCAGTAATAGTGATGGTTCCATCATTGGCACCGTTACAAGTAACGTTGGTGCGCACCACGTTGGTAATGTTGAGCACCTGTGGTTGGTTGATGGTAATACTGCTGGTAGCGGTACAACCTACGGCATCGGTTACGGTAACGTTGTAGGTGCCAGGCGCCAAGCCCGTACGGTTTGGACCGCCTAGGCCACCCGGGCTCCAGTTATAGGTAACCGGGGAAACTCCACCCGTTACGCTCACAGTGGCCGTGCCGTCGGTTAAGCCGTTACAAGTTACATCGGTTTTGTTGATGCTGGCAATAGTAAGGCCGTTGCTAATATTAATGGTGAGCTGCGCACAACCGGTTGGCGGAGGGCAGTTTCCTTCCGCACGTACAAAATATGTGGTAGAAACAGTAGGGTTTACGTTTATGGATGCGCCAGTACCTACAAGCGTTCCGCCGCAAGTGCCGGTGTACCAGTTCCATACAGCGCCAGAGCCCAACGCACCGCCTTGCACGCTTAGGGTAGTAGTGCCCAAGCCGTTACAGAACAAGGTGCCATTGCTGGAAGCAATGCCAGTTGGGGCGGTGGAAGGAGTGCTGATATTGATAGTAGTGGAAACGCTGTTGCTATTGCCGCAAGCACCGCTTTCGGCCCTTACGAAATAAGTAGTAGTGGAAGATGGCGTAACCGTGATGGAATTGCCCGTGCCTACCTGCGGACCCGAGCAGCAAGTGCCCGAATACCAACGCCAGCTAGCCCCGGTGCCCAAAGTACCGCCCTGAACGGTGAGCACGCTATTGCCACCCGCACAAAAGTTGTTGTTGCTAACATTGATACCCGTAGGATCCGTAGATGGGGTGTTTACCGTAATGGCAGTGCTGGCACAAGCCGTTGGGCCGCAAGCACCGTTAATGCGCACAAAGTAAGTAGTGTTGGCCGTAGGCGTAACGTTTAATATAGAGCCAGTGCCCAATACGCCGCCCGTGCCGCAACCGCCGGCATACCATTGGTACGCACCGCCGGTACCCAAGGCACCGCCTACCGCGGTGAGCTGAACGCCGCCGCCGCAAGTAGTGCTGCCGGGGCTTACGGAAACTCCCGTAGGGGCCGATTGTGGCGTATTGATACTGATGTTTTGGGTAGTAGAACATGCACCATAAGTATATGTAATGGTTACAGGGCCAGAGCCGGGCGCGGTGAAAGTAGTACCGCTTACGCCCGTACCGCTAAAAGTACCGCCAGTAGGTGTAGCCGTAAGGGTACGGGTATTACCAGGGCACATGGTAGCATTGGAAGAGGTAATGCTGAGGTTATTGTTTTGACGATAGCTAAGAACCGCCGAAACGCCGCCCGAAGAATTCCATGCGTTACACGCTGAGCCTATGGTCCAACGGGTAACCACCACGAAAGCAGGTCCTGAATAAGTTGCCGTCCAAGTAGCCGAAGCATGGCCAGCCGAAGTTCCACAACCATCGTCATCGGAGAACAACAAGGCGTTGCCACTAGTTCTACCCGATATATATGAGTCCCAAAGAGTGCCTCCGCAAGTTTGGAAAGTATAGCTGGCCCCGTTTAATACCTGAAAAGACGTTTGTGTGCCAGGACCTACGTTTACCCCGGAAAAAGTGCCACAAGGAGGGCTGATGTTGGCCGGAACACCGGGTTCCGTATTACCCGTCAAGCCGCACTGGGCATTAGTTAACTGGGGGATACTGACAGATACCGTGATCAGCAACAGACATAGCAATAGCCTTAAAATGCTTTTCATGTGGTTGTTGGTTGGTTAGTTGTTGGTTGTAAATTTTGCTCTGATATACAAAACAAAAATATGCATTCAGTTCGCTAAGGTAAGATTAATAATTTAAATTCAAGTATGGCAGTCTGCAATAAAATTATCCAAAACATCGTTTGCGGCCCGCCTAGGCATCCAATGTTAATTTCGCACTACCTAAAAAGGGCATGCGTATCCGCACGAATCTTTATTTGGCAAAATACTACACATTATTTAAAATAATATTGCAATAATTTCAAAATGCCATTTAGCCCTTGTCCATTTTTCGACACAGTGAATCAATTGCCATACAGAAGCAACGTAAAAGCCGTGCACGCAGCCTAAAAATGGGGGGGGGGGGCATTAAATCAACCCTCGAAGTGCAAGGAAAGGGTGATGGTTCGGGAGAATAGCTTGTCAATAGTGCTGGAGTAAATCAGGTTCGGGTTGCGGGCATGCAAATCCATGATGCCATGGGAAAACTTGAGTTCGGGCGAGAAGATGAACAACGGGAAAAACACCTGTATGCCTAGGCCATATTCTACGGAGAGATCGTTGCGGAAGATTTTCACTTGGTCGTCGGCACGGCGGGCCTTGGCGTTGGAAGCCAAATCGAGGCTATACTTCATGCCGGTGAGCACGTAAATCTTAAAATCGCGGATGGGCTGCGACTTGAAACGCACCGTAAGCGGGAAATCGAGGATGATGGATTCGATGGTACGGTCAGTTTCAATACCGTTAATGTTGTATTTCAGCTTTTTATCGGCAAAAACCAACGAAGGCACAAAACGCAAATCGAAATACGGCCCCATGGCTACGTTGCTGATGATGCCCAAATTGAAGCCCGGCCCACGGCTGCTTAGTATGGTTTGGATACTGTCGTTATAAATAAAGCTCTCGTCGTGCACCACCCTGAAATTCTGTGTATTGAAACCCAAACTGATACCGAAGTACAATTTACGGTTGAGGTATTGCATGTGGTTGCGCTGTGCATTGGCCTCTTGTACCACCAGCAACAACAGGCCGATAATGGCCAACGGCAATACGGAACGCTGGATACGGAACGATTTTCGGCCCAGTTCCAGGTCCCTGTTTTTCCTATTTTCCATTATATGGTTCATATTGCTCGCTCTCACTTCGTTGCGTGGTAAATACTGCTGATGCCGAAGGTTAACGGCATGTGTTTCGCTTCCACAAAACCCGCCTGCCGCATCAGTTTCAAGAAGTCCTCCCCCTCGGGGAAAGTCTCAACCGATTCTGGCAGGTAGGTATATGCCCGCCTATCTTTACTGAACAGCCGCCCAATAAGCGGCAGCACAAAGTGGAAGTAAAAATAAAACAATTGCTTCACGGGGAAAACTTTGGGCTTGCTGAATTCCAGCACCACCACCGTGCCGCCGGGCTTCATTACCCGCCGCATCTCGGCCAGGCCCTTCACAGTGTTCTCAAAATTCCTCACCCCATAAGCAACGGTAATGGCATCGAAAGTATTGTCTTCAAAAGGCAGCGCCTCGCTGTCGCCCTTTACCATGGCAATGAGGTTTTGCAAGTGCTGCTTCTCCACTTTTATACGCCCGAAATGGAGCATCTGCTCGCTCAAATCAAGCCCCACGATGCGCTCTGGGCCTAGCTTTGCGAGGGCGATGGCGAAATCGCCGGTGCCGGTGGCCACGTCCAATATTTGCTTGGGCTGCTTGGGTTTCAAGAGTTTAACGGCCCGGTTGCGCCATATTTTATCGATGTTGAGCGATAGCAAGTGGTTCAGGAAATCGTACTGTGGGGCAATGCTGTCAAACATATCCTCCACTTGGCCTTTCTTGGTTTTGTCGGCGCCGCCGTAAGGGGTTACTTCATCGTGCTCTTTCAAGGGAGGATATTTTAAAAAATGAGGCGTATCTTTGCTTTCAGGATTACCAAGGCCCAAAATTAACCAATGATAATCAAATCGGCGAACTTCGTAGCCAGTTACCCCGGGATAGAGAAATGCCCCCTCTCCCCTGTGCCCGAATTTGCCTTTATTGGCCGCTCAAACGTAGGCAAATCCTCGCTTATTAACTTAATTACCAATAGGAACAAACTCGCCAAGGTATCCAGCACGCCGGGCAAGACGCAGCTACTTAACTTCTTCATTATCAACGAGGAATGGCACTTGGTAGACCTCCCCGGATACGGTTATGCCCGTACCAGCCAAAAGAACCGTGGCGCATGGAGTGCCATGATTCGCAAGTACTTGACAATCAGGGAAAATATACAGTGCATTTTTGTTTTAATCGATAGCCGACTGGAGCCTCAAAAAATCGACTTGGAGTTTCTTAACTGGTTGGGAGAGAATGGGTTACCTTTCGTACTGGTGTTTACCAAAGCCGACAAAAGCGGTGCTGCCGAAGTACAGCGAAATATCGCCGCCTTTAAAAAAGCCATGCTCCAAACATGGGAAGAAATGCCTAAGCACTTCATTACCAGCTCGGTACAACGCTCCGGCCACGAAGAAATCCTCGATTTTATTGATGGGGTGGTGGCCGATGCCCGTTAGTCGACCCAACACGCCTTTTCATCCATTTTAGCTCAATTTTGAGCTATTGCGGCATTTTTTTGAGCTATTTTTATCGTAAAAACGCCACTTTTTGAGGCATTTTACCGCAATTGTGCGGTATATTCGCTTTGTTTGAGGTAAAATTTCCAGCCGAACGATACTTTGTCGTTTTACACTATATATCGAATCTTCCCCAATGAAATACGAACGCATCGACCCGAAACTCTTCATCCAGAACCGGGAACGTTTTATAGCCAACTTACAGCCCGACTCCATCGCCATCTTCCACTCCAACGAGCTGATGCCGATGAGTGCCGACGCTACCTTCCCTTTCCGCCAGAACCCTGACCTGTTCTACCTTACAGGCATCGACCAAGAGGAAACCACGCTTATCCTTTTCCCCGATGCGCCGGTAGAGGCATATAAAGAGATGCTCTTCATCCGCCGCACCAACGAAACCATTGCCGTGTGGGAAGGCGAGAAGCTAACGCCAGACCAAGCCCGCGACCTTTCCGGCATCAAGCATATATATATGGCCGACGAGTTCGAGACCATGCTGCGGGTGCTGATGAACCACGCCGAACACGTGTACCTAAACATGAACGAGCACGACCGCAGCAGCAACCAAGTGCCCTACAAAGACCTCCGCTTTGCCCAAGAGCTGCGCCAACGCTACCCGTTGCACCATTTCCACCGCGCCGCGCCCATGTTGGAGCGGTTGAGGGCCGTGAAGTCGGACATAGAGATAGCCCTGCTGCAACACTCATGCGATATTACGGGCAAAGCCTTCCAGCGGGTATTGAAGTTTACCAAGCCGGGCGTAAAGGAGTATGAAATTGAGGCCGAGATAATGCACGAGTTCCTTCGCAACGGTGCCACGGACTATGCCTACTACCCCATCATTGCCAGCGGCAAGGATAGCTGCATCCTCCACTACGAAAAGAACAACAAAACCTGCCAAGACGGCGACATACTGCTGCTCGATTTCGGCTGCAAATATGCCGGGTACGACAGCGACCTGAGCCGCACCATACCCATTAACGGCCGCTACACCAAACGCCAGCGCGAGGTGTACGATGCCGTGCTGCGGGTGATGCGCTTTGCCACCAGCCTGTTGGTGCCGGGCACGCTGATAGAGGAGTACCACAAAGAGGTGGGCAAATTTATGACCAGCGAACTGATTGGCTTGGGCCTACTGAAAAAGGCCGACGTGGAGCAACAGAACCCCAAATTCCCGCTGTACAAAAAATACTTTATGCACGGCACCTCGCACTTCCTCGGGCTGAACACGCACGACGTGGGCAACCGCTACGAGCCACTGAAACCGGGCATGGTGCTCACCTGCGAGCCGGGCATCTACATACCCGAAGAACGACTGGGCATCCGCATCGAAAACGACATCCTCGTAGGCCACGAGTTCCCCATCGACCTGATGGCGAACATACCCGTGGAAGCGGAAGAGATAGAGGCGTTGATGAATGGATAGTCGATGGTCCACAGACGACGGTCCACGGTAAGGTACGAAGTGGGATGTACAAAGTACGATGTTTGGTGATGTGGAAACCTGCGTGTCACATTGAGCGAAGTCGAAATGCGCGAGCGGTTGCCATCTCACCGAAGCTTTTCGCGGAGGTGGGAGTGGGCGGGTGGCAAGGCTCAATGCCTGGTTAAAGTGGAATCGTTTGTTGCAATGTACCACTCACTCTCCCTATATGGCGCAAGTATTGAAGAGTTAATCATATATACAACTAAGCATCCACTCTTATGATTTACCTTCTTGATAAGATAACACTCTTCCCTTTCTTCATAACCGATGCTAAACTATGTGGTGGCACTTTTGTGCTTTCAAAAGATCGGAAAGGAAAGACTATCATCACCTTGGGCAAAACTGACAGCAAGTCGTTTCGGTTTTATCCAAATCACACTTATGTAGTAGCAAGGACAGATAAACACGGCAACCATGTTGGTTTCGTGCAAATGAAAACCAGTAGGCTACTATTGCTGGATATTGGTTTGGTAGCTTTTGCAGCAGTACTCATATATGATTTTGGGGTAGGGCTGCATTTGATTATACCCTTTGTCGTTGTGTTGATTATTTATGGGCTAGACCTCACGCTAGAGAGGTTGGTTTGGCGGTCAAATTTGGGGTGATAGTAAAAATCTGGTTATAGTATTTTCAGTTGGGCATGGAGGTTTCGGGCAGCACAACATCTACGCTCTTTATCCAAAACGAGTATTTTCGAAGCTCTACATTACAATCATGTTCCGAGATGCCGTCACTAAATCTTACTGCATATACATACACTGTATCTTCGAACATAAACAACAACCTTGATGCTTCATGTTTTTCCTCAATCATGTATGGGTTTTTCGTGAGGGTCAGCTTGGTGATTTTGATAGCCGAACAGTTAAGTTTCTTTTCAATAGCCATTTTTACTTTCCGTTTTGTCCGCCAAAGCATTAATACCACAACAAAGAGCCATAGTATGGCAGACAATATCATACCTCCAATAAATAACATCATACCGACTCCATTAAATAGGTCTCTAATTAATCCAAGTTGCGAGTTTAAGAACACTTACCCCCTCTCGCGCATTCTATGACTTAACCAAACAAACCTAGGAAAAAATCCTAGGCTGCGGCTGTATCGGTGACAGCAACTTTAGTTGGTTAGTAGCACTAACCAACAGGGTGCCCTCCTTTCTTAGCTAGGTTTTGAGGGTGCCAGAAATTCAACTGGTTAGTGGCACTAACCACTTCGCTGCCTCCTTTTTTAAATAAACCGTTACTTAAATAATCCTTTTCACGGCGCGGCATGATAAATCCTGCAATTTTGCATGGCTATTAACATATCAATCGATGTTAAATTCCCAAATGCGCATCCGCCCCTATCGCCCAGAAGACATTGAACCTGTTTATACGTTGTTTTACAACACCGTGCACGAGATAGGCCAACGCGATTATACGCCCGAGCAACTGGCCGCATGGGGCAAACGCCAGCGCAACGTGCAGCGGTGGGACGTATGCCTACCCAACCAGCTAACCCTAGTGGCCGAAAACGATGCGGAAATCATCGGTTTCAGCAGCTTGCGCACCGCCAATTCGTATCTCGATTTTATGTTTGTACACCATCAGTATCAAAACCAAGGCGTGGCCAAGGCACTGTTGCAGCATATAGAGCAGGAAGCCCGCAACCTCGGCCTTACCCGCCTTGTTACCGATAGCAGCCTTACCGCCCGTGCCTTTTTTAAGGGGCAAGGATATGAGTTGGTGGAAGAAAACATCAAGGAAGTGGACGGTATCCAGTTTCGCAACGCGCGGATGGCAAAAGAGATTTTATAATGTAGCTTTGGCGAAACTAAAACCATCTGTTCAACTAATGAAAAAGGGACTTACCATTATCTGGTGCATGGTGTTGGCTATGGCTTGCCAGGCACAACACGATTTCACTGCCTACGAAAAACTATTGGCCAAGGGTGAATATGTAAACGCTTGGCGGTGGCTGGAGGCAAAAGACCCGGACAATACCGATGTAGCCGTGTACCTAAAAAAGGCCAACTTGGCATTTGACCACAGCATGGGTGCTATGGTGGAAATGACCGACGACCCCAAGCAATTTATGTTTACACTTGGCAATGCCGATACGGAAGGCTTTATGGGTAGCGATGAAACAGTGTCGGAAAGGCTGCCCATCCCTGCCGATGTAGCCAAATTCTTGGCCTCTCCTTCGGCACCCAAAGGTGCGCTTTACGAAGTACTGGGGCGGTTTTACTATGAAATGTACCTCAAGTTGGAAGACGAGCGTTTGCTGCCCCGTGCCGTGGAAAACTTCCGGAAGGTATTGGAGTTGAACCATCCCTCAGCGTGGGCACATAGCATAGTAGGCATGGATCATTCCATGAAAAACCAACTAAAGGAGGCCGAAAAAAACTACGCCCTGGCCGGCGACATAGCCACCGAAAGCAACCTGGGCGTTAAAGCCTACTTGGCTGCGGCAAACGTGGCCCTGAAACAAGGCAACAAAGCGTTGGCCGCCCAATACTTTATAAAAAGCCTGCGCCATAAAAAGCAACTGAAAACGTACGAATCCATCGTAGTCTGCGGTTTTGAGGTGGATGATAGCCTGCTTAGGGCCGAATACGCAAACCAGTGGATGGATTGGGGCAAAGGAAATTCGGATAGCTACGAAACATTGTACCTGCTTTATGACGATTACGAGGCATTGCCCGAACTGCTCGCCGTATTGTTGCAGAAGCAAACGCAATTAAGTGGCGACTGGAAAGCCTTAGGCGTACACTATAATTGCATGGCCATCATCTATACCGATTTGGAAAAACACGCCGAGGCATTGCAGTACTTCGAGCAAGCGAAAGCAGCAGCACTTCATTACTTGCCCAAAGATTCGGAAAGCATCAAGTACCTCGATTCCAAGATTAAGGAAACCAAAAGCAAGTTGTAGTATACGGTTTATAATGTGTTATATCAACCACCCCTCCTTTTGCCCACGCCTTTTGCATGCGCAAAGGAGGGGAGCGGCCAAGTTCGCCCCATAATCTACCTACAGCTATAATTTCAGGCGCACGGCTGCCCACGGTCTTGAATAAAAAATCTGTCGAGAAGCGGATAGCTCCCCTCCTTGCCGGGCCTTTTTGAGCGTTTGAAAAAGGAGCGGTTGGGGGTGGTCGATTTTTCACGATTCAACCCATGGAATGTAATCTCCCACAATTTCCGCAACTTTGTTCCACCCATGGACCATCGACCATGGACCATGGACCATGAAACGCCACATCCCCAACATTGTTACCCTTATGAACATGGCCTGTGGCTGTGCAGGGATAGCGATGGTGTTTGGCGGAAAACCCGAGTGGGCACCCTTTATGGTTTTCTTAGGGGCTATATTTGATTTTTTTGATGGGTTTGTAGCGAGGGCCTTGAAAGCAGATTCTGAACTGGGGAAGCAATTGGATTCCATGTCGGATTTGGTGACGTTCGGGGTTCTTCCGAGTATTCTGCTGGTTTCTATTCCACACTATTATATAGCCGAGAATTACTCTCTAGCACTGCCGGAACGCTCCTCGCCAAACGCTCCTTTTTTTACTGAGTGGTACGAAATGGCACCATTCTTTGTTTTGGCTCTTGGTGCGGGATATCGCTTGGCTAAGTTCAACATTGACACTAGGCAAACATCCAGTTTTCTAGGTTTGCCTTCACCTGCAAACGGAATTTTCTTTGCGGCTCTTTTTTTAGGCATTTATCACGAAAATTTTCCATCGGCTATCAATAGTCTTTTGGCCTTTAACCCAATTTTATTAATTGCCATCGCCATCACCTTCGCCCTACTTATGGTTAGCGAGATACCCATGTTCGCCATGAAAGTAAAGGGCTACGGGTGGAAGGGTAATGAGTTTAGGTACATCTTATTGATTTTATCCTTGCCGCTTATCGTGTTCTTTCAGTTTGCGGGGCTATCTTTGTGCATTCTCCTGTATATCCTGTTGTCCATCATACAAAACCTCGTAAAAAGATGAATTTCGTTGCCGAGATAGACGTAATGCCCCTTAAAGAACTCCTCGACCCACAAGGCAAGGCCGTAGCCGCCGGACTGAAAAACCTGAAACTGGATGCCGTGGCCGACGTGCGCGTGGGCAAGCACATCACCCTAAAGCTGGAAGCCGCCGACAAAGCCGCCGCCACCGCCCAAGTGGAATTGGCCTGCAAAAAGCTCTTGACCAACCCGGTGATTGAATATTATACGTTTGAGGTAAGCGAAGCGTAATCAGTCGATGGTCCATGGTCGATGGTCCATGGTGAAAAGCTTAATCGGTTGATGGCAAATGGTAAAAGCTAATTGATAATTAACAACAAAAACCATGGACCATCGACCATGGTCCATCGACTAAAAAAATGGCTTTTAAGTTTGAACAATTGGAAGTTTGGCAAAGGGCCGTCGATTTCTCCGAATCAATTCATCGGACTACCTTATCTTTCCCCAAAGACGAATTGTTTATCCTTACTTCCCAAATAAAACGGGCTGCGGATTCTATTGCATTAAACATTGCCGAAGGTTCAACGGGACAATCTAATGCGGAGTTTCACAAATTTTTGGGCTATGCAGTGCGGTCAGCTATTGAAGTCGTTTCTTGTCTTTATCTAGGAAGAAAAAGAAAACTAGTAAGCGAGGAAACTTTCAATTTGCTTTATACCGAATTGACTATTATCATTCGCCAAATCCAAGCATTGCGTAATAGCCTGAAATGATCGAAAACTCAAATACACACATAACACACCATGGACCATCGACCATGGACCATGGACTAATAATCGTCCCCACTCCTATCGGAAATCTGGAAGACATGACGCTTCGGGCCATCCGTGTGTTGAAGGAATCGGATTTAATCCTCGCCGAAGATACCCGCACCAGCGGCTACCTGCTCAAGCACTTCGGCATTAGCACCCCCATGAAATCGCACCACAAGTTCAACGAGCACCAAACGGTGGCTTGGGTGGTGCAACAGATTTTGGACGAAAAAAAGACCGTCGCCATGATTAGCGATGCGGGCACGCCCGGCATCAGCGACCCCGGCTTTCTGCTGGTGCGCGAGTGCGTAAAGGCGGGCGTAACGGTTGAGTGCCTGCCCGGTGCCACCGCCCTGATACCGGCCTTGGTAGTGTCGGGTTTCCCTACGGACCAATTTGTGTTCGAGGGCTTCCTGCCCGTAAAAAAAGGCCGTCAAACCCGCATGAAAATCCTTGCCGAAGAAGAGCGCACGATAGTGCTATACGAAAGCCCGCACCGCATCGGCAAAACGGTGGAGCAACTAATAGAGCACCTCGGCCCCGACCGCGAAGCCTGCATTACCCGCGAGTTGAGCAAGAAATTCGAGGAAATCATCCGCGGCACCCTCGCCGAACTGGCCCATCGCTGCAAAACCAAACCACTTAAGGGGGAGATAGTGCTCGTCGTTCGCGGGAAAGATTGAAAATTGTAACCGTCATTGCGAAGGCCTACATAATCTTCCTAGTTTCTGTTGCCCCTCCGGCCTGAAGCAATCCCCCGCCTACGAAGCATGATGCCCAATAAACCGAAACGCTCTTTTTCTTAACTTGTAGAAATGAAAAGAGGGGGCTACATATACATTCTTACTAACGAACACCATACCGTACTTTACGTTGGCGTAACCGCAAGCTTAAAAAAACGGGTATACGAGCACAAGGAAAAACTATATCCAAAGAGTTTTACTGCTAAATACAACATAGCTAAACTGGTCTATTTTGAAAGTTATCATTTCATCGAAGAAGCAATTGCAAGGGAGAAACAGATAAAAGCTGGTTCGAGGAGGAAAAAAGAGTTATTGATAAAAGTAAAGAATCCTGCATGGAAAGATCTTTGGGAGGACATACAGGATTTTTCTGATTAATATAGTCGTTGCTTCTCTTGTTAGTGGGGATTTATGCTTCGCAGCAGGGGATTGCTTCGGGCCATTGTAGTATCTTTGTAATTCAGAATTAAGCTGGCCCTCGCAATGACGGCAAACTATATGTCCCCATCCACCCTCTCCAACCTTAAAAAAGCCCTCGCCGTAATCCTGTATGGATTAACGCTCGGCGGGCTGTTCTTTTGGCAGGTGGCTGATTTGGAAGGCAACGTGTTCACGGTTTGGGATATGGTTGCGCTATGCGCGGTACTGTTCTTGGCATATCCGCTATTGGTGCAGTTGGTGTTGTTTAAAGACAAGGATTTCCTGAAACTTCACTTCATAGCCTGCGGCACGGGGCTGTTGCTGGCCTTGGCTTGGCCGCCGCTGCCCACGGCGTTTATGGTGTTCGGGGCATTTTTGCCGCTGCTGTACGTTGAGCATCTGGTAAGCAACCCCAACAGCAAATACTTCGGCCACAACTTCTTTAGGCTTACCTATGCCGCCCTGCTGCTTTGGAACTTGCTCACTACGTATTGGGTGGCCAACTCGCATATTTTCGGGGGCATTTTTGCCTTTACGGTCAACACGTTCGTAATGTGCCTGCCGTGGTTTATGTTCCATATCACCAAGAAGAAGCTGGGCGCGGTGGTAGGGTACGCCTCGCTTATTGTGTACTGGCTTACGTTCGAGTACCTGCACCTACGCTGGGACTTGAGCTGGCCGTGGCTTACGCTGGGCAACGTGTTCGCCAGCGTATACCCTACCGTGCAGTGGTATGAGTACACCGGCCACCTCGGCGGCACGCTGTGGGTAATGGCGGTAAACTGCCTGTTGTTTTACCGCTACTTCCATTATGATAAGATAAAGAGTTGGCTGGATGGGCGTTTCGGTCAGCGGCCCAAGGCCAGGCAGTGGGCCGCGGTATCCATCAACGCCGTGCCGCTGCTATTGGTGGTGCTGCCGATTGGCATATCGCTGCTGATGTATAACGCTAATAATCCTAACCTTGTTAAAGGCGGAAAAACGGCCAACGTAACCGTCCTCCAGCCCAACATAGACCCCTACCACGAAAAATTTACGGGCAGCCCCGACGAGATTCTGGCGAAGATGATAGCCCTATCGGGACAGGGCATGACCACCGAAACCGATTACCTCGTTTGGCCCGAAACCAGTATCCCCGCCGCCATTTGGGTGGACAAGCCCTTTGCCTCCAGGGTAATGCAGCAGGTAACGGATTTCCTACACCGCCACCAGAACCTTACCCTCGTTA
>CAYYZT010000006.1:7578-8426 GCA_964476015.1 uncultured Chitinophaga sp. | reverse complement strand
ACCGGGGCCATGGCCCGCGAACGCTACGAACATAAGGCCACCAGCACCACGCGCATAAACGTGAGCTTTAGCGATACCATGTATTACGACGTGTTCAACGCGGCCCTGCAAATGGAGGACAGCCTGCCCTTGCAGGATTACCGCAAGAGCAAACTGGTGCCGGGGGTGGAAAAAATGCCGTACCCCGGTTTGCTAGGGCTATTGGGTGGCTTGGCCATAGACCTTGGTGGCATCTCCGGCAGCTTGGGCGAACAGGCGGATAGGGAGGTGTTTTTCAACCGCGACAACGTGGGCGTGGCGCCGGTTATCTGCTATGAGTCCGTTTATGGCGATTATGTAACGGAGTACATCCGCAACGGTGCCGAGGCTATTTTTATCATCACTAACGATGGTTGGTGGAGCAATACTGCCGGGCACCGCCAGCACCTGCAATATGCCAGTCTGCGCGCCATAGAAACCCGCCGCGACATTGCCCGATCGGCCAATACGGGCATCTCGTGCTTCGTAAACCGTCGGGGCGATATTTTGCAGGCCACCAAGTATTGGGAGCCTGCCGTTATCAATGGCACCATTCGTCTAAGCGGCGAGCAAACCTTTTTTGTAAGGCACGGGGATTATCTCGGCAAGGCGGCGGGCATTGTCAGTGTTTTCTTGGTACTGATAACGGTGTTAAGGAGGAAGAAAATTTCCCGTCTCTCTGCGGAAGCATAGCTTCCGCAGAGAGACGGGAAATTTCATGCTTAATCTTATTGGCCACTCTAGTACCCGCTACCTCTTTGTAGTACTCAACAATCTCCTTCAAATAGAATTTTGCTACAGAGGGTATAGACCGCATAGGATGCGCCCGC
>CAYYZT010000006.1:0-7568 GCA_964476015.1 uncultured Chitinophaga sp. | reverse complement strand
TTTGCTGGCAAGGTCCATACAATTCTCATTTCTACCAGTTTTCCGCTTCCTGTTCCAAATCCTCTTGCGAAATTACCCGGCCGCTCTTGATTGCTGCTTCGGAGGCTTCGAGTCGGTTTTGAAACTCACTTGCGGCAAGCGGCTTCAACTGTTGCTCATAGGCTGATTTACGGCTGTCGCGAAGCAACTGTTCCACTTTATCAAGTACAGAAGGGGCATTCAACCTCGATATATCTTCAATCAAGTTGAGCTTGCGGGTCTGTATATCTACTGTTTTCATACTTAGCTAATGTAACGATAAATTTTGGCAAGTGGTTTCCGTTATACTTCAACGCTGAATGATGTTTTGCAATAGCGACACACCACCTCTTGACTCCAGTGCTGCGGGAAGCACAGCTTCCGAAGGGATTACATACCTTTTCCCGCAAATTAACCCTAGTTTTGCCCTATACCAATCCGCTTCGATAATGAAACTCATCTCCTACCTTTCCGACGACGAAGAAGACCGCTTGGCCATATTGGTGGACGGTAAAGCCTACGATGCCAACCAACTGGATAAACGCTTGGCCGACAACATGGCCGACTTCCTTTTCGATGGCGAGGAGGCGATGAACCTAGCCAAAAGCCTCGACAAGAAAATCAAGGCGGGGCAGGTAAAGGCCAAGGGCATGGATGTAGTCAATTTGGAGCTGCTGGCCCCCGTGCCGCACCCCACCAGTTGCCGCGATGCCTATGCCTTCCGCCAGCACGTGGAGGCTGCCCGCCGCAACCGGGGCGTGGAGATGATAGCGGAGTTTGACGAATATCCCATTTTCTACTTCACCAACCACAATGCCATCTACGGGCCGGGCGAGATTGACGTGATGCCCGACCACCTGCAAAACCTCGATTTCGAGCTGGAGGTGTCCGTGGTTATCGGCAAACATGCCCGCAACATTAAGGCTGCGGAAGCGGACGAGTACATTGCCGGGTTTATGATAATGAACGACATGAGTGCCCGCACCCTGCAAATGGAGGAAATGAAGCTGAACCTCGGCCCCGCCAAAGGCAAGGACTTCTGCACCGTGCTGGGCCCGTGGCTGGTAACACCCGACGAGTTGGAGCCATATAAAATCGACCCCAAGCCCGGCCACACGGGCGCCAATTACAACCTGAACATGAAGTGTTGGGTAAACGGCACAGAAGTGAGCGACGGCAATGTGGGCAGTATGGACTGGACCTTTGCCGAAATTATCGAACGGGCGGCCTATGGCGTGGATTTGATGCCGGGCGACGTGATCGGTTCGGGCACGGTGGGCACGGGCTGTTTCTTGGAACTGAACGGCACGGGCAAACGCCTCAACCCCGATTTCAAGCCCCAGTGGCTGCAAGTGGGCGACGTGG
The DNA here is from genome assembly GCA_964476015.1 of uncultured Chitinophaga sp. Taxonomy (GTDB): domain Bacteria; phylum Bacteroidota; class Bacteroidia; order Chitinophagales; family CAIOSU01; genus CAIOSU01. Next base: position 6,185 of record CAYYZT010000006.1, on the reverse strand, counting down.
TGGAAATGGAGATAACGGGCCTCGGCAAATTGCAGAACGTAATTGTTACGGCACCGGAAAAATTCTCCATACTCGCGCTTAAACACAAGCCCGCATGATTACCGTAGACCCGAAAGCGATACCCACCGCCGAGTTTCACGCATGGATGCTACATGCCGTGGCCCCGCGGCCCATTGCCTTTGCCAGCACTATTGATGATAACGGGGTGCCTAATTTGGCCCCGTATAGCTTTTTCAACGCTTATAGCAGCAACCCACCCACATTGGTTTTCAGCAGCAATGTGCGCGTGCGCGACAACAGTACCAAAGATACCTTAGCCAACATCAAGGCCAACGGCGAGGTGGTGATAAACGTGGTGAGCTACAACATCGTGCGCCAAATGGCCATTGCCAGTGTGGAGTTTGCCAGCGACATCAGCGAATTCGACAAAGCGGGCTTTACGCCCATCAAATCGGAGTTGGTAAAACCGTTCCGCGTGGCGGAGTCGCCCGTGCAGATGGAGTGCAAGGTGCAACAGATATTACCCCTCGGCGACAAGGGTGGCGCGGGCAACCTGTTTATCTGCGAGATATTGCTGATGCACGTGCACCAAGACGTGCTGGATTCGAACGGCAAGATAGACCCACACAAAATAGATTTGGTGGCCCGCATGGGTGCCAATTATTACTGCCGCGCCAGTGGCGATGCCGTGTTCCAGTTGAACCAGCCGGTAAACGAAATAGTAATCGGGTTCGACCAATTGCCTCAGCACATCCGCCACAGCACGGTGCTCACGGGCAGCGATTTAGCAAGGTTGGCCAACGTAAAGGCCATACCGGCAATTGATACCGCGTTCCACCTGCCTCCATCCCTCAACGCATCCAATGCGCACCAACTGGCCAAGCAGCTATTGGAAAACAACGACGTGAACGGTGCTTGGCAGGTACTTTTGGCTCGGCAGGCATCGGCACATTAAGATTAAAGTTCGTAGCCTAGTTGTTTCATAAGGGCTACGGCTTGCTCATCTTCATAAAAGGCTTTCACCACATCGGCATGCTCCGGCTTCCGCCATTTCTCAACCGATGTGTTGTGTATGCCTTTTACGCCGCCCCCGTCATAGGCAACGTTCTTCTTTACCGAGGTATTGGTCTCAAATTTAGCCAAAGCCTCGTGCCATTCCAACCCTAAGAAACGCAACAGCTTGTCAACGGTTTCTTGGTAATTGCCCACTAGGTCTTCATATCTAATCAAATGTACGTTGTCGCGGTCGTTGTGCATCAGCCCATCCAGCACGTTTTTCACCCACACATCTGGCCCCACCCAGTACTCGTTGGGTTTGGTAGGGTGGCGCGAGGTAATTACGTCTCGCCCATCGCGCACTATGTGTATTACCTTCACCTTTCCGTTAAACTCTTGGAAAATATGGTCGAGGTGATGGATATTGTTCGGTGTTTTCTCGCACCATCCCTTGGCAGTATCTTTTATACGCTCCAAGAAAATGAACCGCTTGAATTTGGCAATGTTTTCCAAATGGTTTTGTGCGGTGCTGGTATGTTTACGAACCAAGCTGAAAGCTTGGGTTTCGGTAGCTACGGCGTGTATGTGCGGATGTGCGCCAAGAACGGACAGCAGTAACGTGGTGCCGCTACGTGGCGAGCCGCCGATAATGATAGGCGGCATATCAAAATTTTGGAAAAGGTATCGGTTCTTTAAATACCTGAACACCTTGGCAGGAGTAACCCTATAGAGCTTCTCCTTGAAAATATAATCTAGCATGTATGGGCCCTCCCCGTACTAAAGCACAGGAATCCCCCCCTGGCTAGCGAAACAAAGATAACACATAATTTTTCCCCAAAAAGCACCTTCACAACCTAATGCCTCCTCAAGGCAATTTCGGCCCACTTTGGGGGCAATTTGCCCCATGCCGTAAAAAGCCGCCCTTGTGTTATCGGTTTAAAACACTTTGTTTTTATTACCCTTCAGCCCAATAAGGCATTCGTGGCAAAGCAATTGCATATAGGTTTTTATAAAACAACCAGACCATGAAACCTAAAGGAAACCCAAACCCGACATCGGACAGGGGAAAAGATGATTTCCCCGGATATCCGCACTACGGAAAACAAGAAGATATATACAGCAACGCCAAGGAGGAGCAAAACATCGATCCGGAACGCCCAGACAGGGCCAAAACGCCGAGCACCCCGCCAAACGAGCCCCATAAACTAGAAGAAGCTGGCGAATTTATAGAAGGCAGCAACCAACCCGGCTCGCAGGCTAAACCCACGGGTATGACCGACGAAGATGACCTGGGCGAGGAGGAGGACTCCGAAGATGAGGAGAACGATGCCGACCTGACGGACGACGACCGCATGATATTGGACGATACGCCTATGGATGCCAACGAGCGCATGGCCAGCCAAGGAAAAGATACGGCGAGCGAAATGGACGTGCCCGGTGCCGAACTGGACGACGAGATGGAGCAACTGGGCAGCGAAGACGAAGAAAACAACTATTACAGCCTAGGTGGCGACAACCACGACGACGATAGCCGCGAACCGGATACGTATAGCGGGCTGTAACTAAGATTTAGGTTCTTACCTATTCTCCCATTTGATGAAAGGGGATGGCACGATGTGCTGTCCCCTTTTGTTTCGGTCTACTGTTTCAATTTAACATTCAGCTTCACTGGCTGGTGGTCGCTATAAGAAAACTGCATATCGATGGTTTCTACTTTCACCAGCTCCACGTTGGGGCTTAGCAGGTAGTAATCAATCAGGTCGGTAGCGGTGGCTCCGGCATTGTACGCCGTGCGCAGGCTTCTGTTGGTGGCAGTATTGTTGTCGTAGGCAAAGGTCCAATCTGAGGGCATAAAATCGTTGGCGATGATGCCTTGGTCGTAGGTTTCTTTGCCTTGGTTAAAGAAATTCTGTTCAAAGCCCGGCGGGTTTTGGTTCCAGTCGCCACCAATTACCACATAATTGCCCTTCTCGTATTCCCCCGTTACAAAATCCTTGAGGTACTGCATTTCGGCGGCCTTTAGTTTGCCGTCCTCGTCATAGGCACTGTTGTGCGTGTTCACTACCAAAAGCTCCTTGCCGTTTTCCAAAGGGAAACGCAGCACCAGCATACACCTATCCAAAATAAATACCCGCTTGGGCCACGGAAACTCGCCCGGGAACTGATAGCGGGTGGCACTGGTAGGCGTGTATTTGGCATAAGTGCCCAGCCCAGCCTGTGTTTGCCCCAGCGCATTGGCCGGATTACCGAGCGGCATCGGCACAAAATCCACTTGGTAATTGGTGGCGTAGCTATAAGCATACCCCGGCAAGGTGGCCGAAAGGCGGTGCAACTGGTTGTTGTAATAGCTGCGCTTGCTATTGGTGTCTATTTCTTGGATGAGGATAAAATCGGTGCCGAGCAGCTCGCCCAAGGTGCGCTCTATACCGCTCATGTACACCTCGTATTGGTCTTTCTCGGGCCTAACGCCCTCGCCGCCGTCATAAAAAAAGTCTTCCTTCTCCCCTAGCCCGCCGTAGCCTATGTTCCATATAAGGAAGGAAAGCTCGTTGTCCTTAATGGTTTCGTCGGCATTGCCCCAGGTATTCAACACAATGGTTTCCTCGGGCTGGTAATCGGTAACGGTGCCATATATTATAACGCCCCCTATATACAATGCCGGAATTAAAATAAGGAGAATTAATGCCCAAAGGCCAATTTTAATTGCTTTTTTCATGCTGGATTTTATAAATTTAATCAAGGAGTTGGGAAACCCTGTCCGGCCCTAAATTATAAAGAATATCAAGAGAATGCGAAATCCCGTATCTTTGCTGCTTATGTATGCGCATTATCCTTTTGTTAACGAAACTCCCCTTGCATGAGCACGCGTGAGTTTTCGTGGAAAACCATTGATGGCCTTAAGATATACGGCAAGTATTGGGCGCCCGAAAATGGCATTAAAGGGGTTGTGTGCCTAGTACACGGCATGGGCGAGCACATAGGCCGCTACGAAGGGGTGGCGCAGATGCTTACCGACCACGGCTACGCACTGATAGGCTACGACCACCGTGGCCACGGCCAAAGCGAAGGCCAACGCGGCCACACACCCAGCTACGACCACCTGCTGAACTCGGTGGACGACCTGCTGAATAAAGCACAGGAATATTTCCCCGAAATACCGCAAGTGCTCTACGGCCACAGTATGGGCGGCGGCTTGGTGCTTAACTATGCCCTGCAATGGCAGCCGCAAATTGCAGGCATCATAGCCTCATCGCCGTGGCTTAAACTGGCCTTTGACCCGCCCAAAGCCATGGTAACGCTGGCTAAAGTGGTAAACAAGGTATGGCCTAGCTTTAGCCAAAGCACCAAACTGGACGTTAAAGCCATCTCCCGCGACCCGGAAGTGGTAAAAGCATACGAGCAAGACCCACTGGTACACGACAAAATTACCAGCTCGTTTTACCTATCCACCTACCAAGCCGGCCTATGGGCCATTGACCATGCCGATGAACTACATTTGCCTTTATTGTTGTTTCATGGAACAGAAGACAAGCTAACCTCGTATGAGGCTAGTAAGGCATTTGCCCAAAAGGCAGGCGATTTGGTTACGTTCCGGCTTTACCAAAACGGCTACCACGAAATTCACAACGACCTCTGCAAACACGAATTGTTTGAAATGATGATAAACTGGCTGGACTCCCGAATCGGAAACGAGGAGGAAGAAGAATAGCCGGATGAAGTGAGTATATGTTTGCAATAATTGATACAGAAACAACGGGAGGCAACCCTGCCAAAGACAAGGTGATGGAAATAGCCATCATCATACACGACGGCGAGCGGGTGGTGGAAGAATTCAACACGCTTATCAACCCGAAGGTGCCCATTGCGCCGTTTATTAAAAAGCTGACGGGCATAACCGATAGCATGGTAAAGAACTCCCCTACTTTTGAGGAGGTCTCGGCCCGCATATTGGAAATGACCCAAGGCCGCATTTTCGTGGCGCACAACGTGGGCTTCGATTACGGCGTGCTACGCAACGAGTTTCGCCGCATGGGCATCCGTTTCGACAGGAAACAGCTCTGCACCGTAAAATTTAGCCGCCGCGTGCTGCCCGGCTGCCAAAGCTATAGCTTGGGCAAACTGTGCCGCGAAATAGGCATTGTGCTGGAAGGCCGCCACCGCGCCTATGGCGATGCATCGGCTACGGCACACCTTTTTACCCGCCTGCTACAGGAAGACCGCGACAAGGTGCTGAACAGTATGCTGGAAGTGGAGCTTACGGGCCTCGAAGCCGTGCCGAACCTCAATTTTGAGATTGTAGAGGATTTGCCGGAAGACACGGGCGTGTTTTACCTGCACGACAAGGATGGCAAAATCCTTTTCCTCAGCAAAGGCCGCAACCTGCGCAAGCGGGTAATAGAACTGCTTACCAAAGACTTGGCCAACGGGCGGTACGATGCGCTGCGCAATGCCATAACCGATATAACCTACGAGGTAACGGGCAGCGAACTGATAGCGCAGTTGCTGGAAACCGAGGAAACCATAAAACACCAGCCCAGCTACAACCCCGCCCAACGCCGCCGCAACTACCGCTACGGGGTGTACCATTTTACGGATGACTGGGGCTTTGTAAACCTGCGGGTGGATATGCTTACTAACCGAACCGACGAACGCCCGCTGGTGGAGTTCACTACGCGCAAAAGTGCCACCGCCGTGCTAAAGCGCATGGTGCACCGCCACGGGCTGTACAGTGCCCTGTGCGGGCTTGGCGAAAACGGCAACGGCAAAATACCCGACGTGCCGCCATCGGTATACAATGGCCGGTTGAACAGCCTGTTATCCAAATATCAATACGACAACCCGAACTTCTTCATCATCGGCGAGGGCCGCTCACACCACCAACAGAGCGTGGTGTGGATAGAAAACCACCGCTTTATGGGCTGTGGCTATTTTGAGCCGGAATACATCGAGAACGACGTCGAATCCATCAAGGCCGCCGTTGCCCGCAAGCCCGACACCCCCGATGCCCACCGCATCATCCGCAACTGGATGGGCAGGAAAAACCAGGATACTATAATTGTGTATTAGTATCAAGTAGTGAGTATCAAGTATCAAGACTGCTGTTTAATACCATTTTGACTTTAAAATGAGCATTACGGTTTGAATGTTAGGCTCCTACGGAGCTGCCAATACATTCGTTTAAAGGTGCT
>CAYYZT010000005.1:15693-27015 GCA_964476015.1 uncultured Chitinophaga sp. | reverse complement strand
GGTGTTCAGCACGTCCAGGAAGTTTACAAAAATACCCTGGGCCGTTTCCGGGCGCAGGTATATGGTAGCCGATTCGTCGGCCACGGAGCCCAACTGGGTGGCGAACATCAGGTTGAACTGGCGCACGTCCGTCCAATTGCGGGTGCCGCTTATGGGGCATACAATCTCTAGGTCAACGATGATTTGCTTGATTTCGGCCAAATCGCCAGCTTCCAAAGCGGCTTTAAAACGCGCTTCAATCTCGTTAGCCTTTTGCTCGTTGCGCAGCACGTTGGGGTTCGTGGCGCGAAACTGGGCCTCATCGAACGCCTCGGCGAAGCGTTTGCGGCCTTTCTCCACCTCTTTTTCGTTCTTTTGGCGGTATTTCTCCACGGCCTCTTCAATCAGCACATCGGCGCGATAGCGTTTTTTGCTGTCCTTATTGTCAATAAGCGGGTCATTGAAGGCATCTACGTGGCCACTGGCCTTCCAAGTGGTAGGGTGCATGAATATGGCCGAATCAAGACCAACGATGTTCTCGTTAAGCTGCACCATGGCCTTCCACCAAAACTCCTGTATGTTCTTTTTTAGCTCGATGCCGTATGGGCCGTAATCGTACACGGCACCAAGGTTGTCGTAAATTTCGCTGCTGGGGAAGATAAAACCGTACTCCTTGCAGTGGGAGACAATGTTTTTAAACAAATCGTCTTGTTGGCTCATAATGGGGCAAAGATAGGTATTTGGTCCATAGTCCACGGTCGATAGTCCATGGAAAAATGTACAATGTTCTAAGCAATTGGCATCCCATGCTCAAAAAATACATGGTACTTTGTACCTCGTACTTCGTACATCAAAAAAATGACCAACCCTGAGGCCCTTTCCAAACTAGAAACCTACTGCGCCTACCAAGAACGGTGCGAGCAGGAGGTGCGCGACAAAATGGCCAAGCTAACCCTGCCCATGGAGTGGCATGCTGACTTGCTGACACGCCTGCGCGAGAACGGTTTTCTGGATGATGCACGCTATGCCAAAACCTACGCCCGCAGCAAGCTACGGCTGAAAAAATGGGGCAAGATGAAAATATCGCAGGGCTTGAAGATGAAGGGCATCAAAGAGCCACACCTCGGCAACGCGCTAAAAGCATTGGACTGGGACGATTATTACGAGGCCATGCGTAAGCTTATCGAACAAAAGGGCAAACTGCTAAAAGAACCCAACGAATACATCCGACAGCAAAAACTCGCCCAGTTTGTTATCGGCAAAGGCTTTGAGCCGAACTTGGTGTGGGAGGTGATTAAGGAATCAGGCAAATAAAAAGGCACCACTTTTTGGGTGGTGCCTTTGGGTGTGGTTAGTTGTTGTTATTATTTTACTGGCAATACGTAGATAAAGCCAAGCTCGATACCGCCAGTTACGTTGCGGGTCTTGGCACGATCGGCGCCGCCTGGGGAAGCATTCCAGAAAGGTAGGCCGAGTGCTTCATAATCCTTGTTTTCGGCATCGAACGGAGAACCGTCGAAACGGAAACCGGCGTGGATTTTGAAATTCTCGTGAACATTGAAGCCAGCACCGAAGCCAAATACAAAGCCTAGGTTCATAGAATTGTAAGCATCTTTGGGAGCGGCAATTACACTACCCACAAGAGCAGACTCATCACCATCGGCATTTAGCAAGGAAGAACCCGTAAGGAAACCAAACTGAACACCCAACTGGCCTTGGAAATAAGCAACCGCATCGGAGTTGGTGTTGAAATGCAACAGGATGGGCAACTTCAAATATTTAAGGGACCTTTTTCCTTCCAAACCGAGGGACTCGAATTTTTGGCCTTGGTTGGAGTAAAGCACGTCGGCACCCACGCCAAAGCCATCGGTAAAGTGATAGTTAAAAGAGCCACCAACGGAATACCCCCATGTTGACACAAAATCGAAACGGCCACCTTCATCAGAGTCGCTGCTGTTGAACATCCAAACAGAACTTGGGGTCACTTTCAAGCCCGCATGCAAACCTTTTTGTGCGAAGGCCGCAGGCAGCATCAGCACAAGAGCCGCGGCAATGAGTACTAACTTTTTCATTGTAGTTGTCTTTAGTGAATGGAATTGCCCAAAGATAGATATTTTTAAAGGGCAAAATCCAAATGCCCTTTGGCCTATTATAAACTGAACCGCTGTTGAAAAACCTTTTTCCATACCTTGCTACGGGTTTCTTTTGGCTTATTTGGACGTGCCCCGCCATAGCCGGAAACGCCGACAATGCCCTCAAATTCCTTAATGCGGGCGATTACCCCAAAGCCCGTGTGTACCTAGAAAAGGGGCTGAAGAAAGACAGTACGGATTATGCCATCCGCTACTTTTGGGCAAGGTACTACATAGCGGGCGACAACCCCGCCCGAAACGTGGACAGTGCGTATTTCCACCTCTCGGTAGCCCTAGCCGTGCCCGATAGTACGATTAAAGAAAAGGTAGTACGAAAAAACGCCTCGCTTGGGGTTCGGCCATACAGCATGCAGCAGTTGAGAGACGAAATTACCACCGAAGCATATACCGTGGCCGACAGCCAGAACACCGTGGCAGCATGGGAGCATTTCATTACCCAGTACCCCCACTCGCCCCGGTTTGACGAGGCCGTGGCCAAGCGCAACAACGAGGCTTTTAAACAGGCCAAGCAATCGTTTACCTATGAAAGCTTCAAGCAGTTTTTGGAGCAATACCCCAATGCCGACCAAATACCCGAGGCGCTGGATTTTTACGAAAGCCTGCTGTACCAAGAAATGACCCAAACGGGCAATTGGCAGGCGTATGAACAGTTTATACGCAGATATCCCGACAGCCCTTATTTTGAAGAGGCCAAAACACGGTACGAAAGGCTGTTTTATGAGGAAATGACGAAAGGGAAGACCTTGCAAGAGTACCTAAACTTCGCGGACAACCAACCTCAAAACCCCTATGCCAAAGAAGCCGAGGACAAGGTGTACGAGATGGAGACCAGCAACAAGACCATATTGGAATATACCAATTTCGTGAGCCGCTACCCGGGCAACCGCAACATCGGCACCGCTTGGGAGGAACTGTACGAGGCTTATAACATTACCCGCAGCACGGAGAGCTTGGAGCGGTTTAATGCTTTGTTCCCCAATTACCCCAACCAACCCAAGCTGGAAGAAGACCTGCGCTATGCCCGTATGCAAATTAGGCTGCATGAGGCGGAAGGGTTGTTCGGGTACGTGGACAGCCTTAGCGGGCTGGTGCTTATACCTCCTCGTTTTCCGGAAGCGGAGCCTTTCTCCGAAGGCTTGGCCGCCGTTACACTTACGGAGTGCGAGGACAGTTGCCTGTACGGCTATATCGACCCGCGGGGGCAAATAATCATCGCCCCGCGGTTTAACGATGCGGAGCCGTTCAGCCAAGGGTTGGCGTTGGTTTCCATCGGCAACTGCGAGGCCGAAAACTGCCAGTGGGGCTTTATCGACCGCAAGGGCATGGCCATAGTACCCATAGTGTACGACGATGCGGTGGCCTTTAGCGACGGGCTATCGCTGGTGCGCAAGGATAGCAGCTACGGCTTTGTGAACCGCAAGGGCAACGTAGCAATAGCCTTGAGCTTGGCCGATGCCTATTCTTTTCGCGAGGGGTTGGCCGCCTTCCGGCAAGATTCGCTTTGGGGGTATCTGGATACCACGGGCCAAGTGGTGATAACGCCGCAGTTTAGGCAGGTGCGTTCGTTTAAGGAAGGCTTGGCCGCCGCCCTAAATGCTGACGGCAAATGGGGCTATATCAACCCGCAAGGCATTTGGGCTATTGCCCCTCAGTTCGATGCCGCGGAGCCGTTTGAAAACGGCCGGGCCAAAGTACTCCTCAAACAAAAGAAAAAGAACGCTTGGGAAACCGTGGAGCGGGTGATTGATAAGGCAGGGAAGGTGGTGCAGTAAAACAAACGGGCCGCTGCAATGCAGCGGCCCGTTGTTAAAAGTATCGTTCAGAGCCTATAAAAACTCAATAATCTCTGCATGGATAACCACGTGAACACGGTTGGGGTTTTGCAGCATATCATAGGTTACGTTTATCAACGTGCGCGCACCCGTTAGTTCCACACCGGCAGATTTAGCGTTGGAAATCAGATTAGCCTTGGCCTCGGCAAACAAACCCTCGGCGTTTTTGATTCCCATAGTTGCCGTTCTTGCGGTAGCACTGCCGGTAAAGCTGCCCAACACCTTGAAATTCTTTTGGCTAAGCTGTACTTGGGTTTGCACTTGGTTGCCAATGTTGCCTGTGTATATTACCGTTTTGCAGGATGCAAAACATATTACAGTCAACAATGCGAACAAAAATAACATTCTCATTTTTAGGTAGTTTTAGTGTGTTTGGTTAATATGTTTAAGTGAAATTTAATGATTAAAATTGCTGCAGACTAAAATAGTCAATAATTCCGCATAAGAAATTTACAGTCTGAGTCTCTCGGCACCACATTTGCCTATATTTATTCGCTATGAACCTCCACCAATACACTGGCATTGGCCGCCCCATCGATTTTCGGTATCCAACCAATAAGGCCATTGCCGTACTTTCGGCTGTGGCGTTGGTGGGTGGCGTGGTAATGGGCGCGGTGCAAGGGCTGGTCTTTGGCAAAATATTGCTGTTGGGGCTGTACTTTGCCGTTACGGTATTCTTGGCATGGGCTTTCACCCGTGAGGTCGATCCGCACCATCCTTATTCCGCGTTTGCCACGGTGGCTTTGGTGGCCGGGGCATTTGTTTGGGGCATCCGGCCCGATCTGTTGAGTATCGCCGTTATGATGGGTACGGCGCGCATGCTTATCGGAAGTTGTGGCCGAAGAGCTTCTCTTCTAGATATGGGTATGATAGCCGGCGGTGCCGCTTGGCTGGTTTTCGGGCAGCATCAATTGGTTACGGCCATCATCATTGCCTTCGTTTTCCTGTTGAACGGCTTGTTGAAACCCCGCTACTGGCCTTCGTTCATTTTTGCGGCCATAGTTTTGGTCACGGCCGTAACGGGTTTCTTCCTATACCCGCCCATCCCCAGCATCGGCGATGGGCTGCTGGATAGCAAGTTTCTGGTGCTCGGCCTGTTTGTGCTGTATATATTTTTGGCCTATAAGCGGCCAGAGGCCCCTGCCGATAGCAACGACAGCACCATTGGCCGCCGTCGGTTGCTGGCTTTCCATATTTTGTTGGTGGTATGGATGCTTCTATCCCTCCCGCTATACGGGCAGGGTGCCATCAACAAATACTTTTTAGTTTGGGGCACTATGGCAGCGGTAAGCCTCTATGCCTTGGTAATAGGCATATTCAGGCGCAAAGCGGGCAACGTATAGCTGTCTTCCGAGGTTTTATATTTAACCACGGAGAACACGGAAAAAGGCACGGAGTACACGGAGGAAATACTAGAATCAATCCAACACTTCAAAGCCCGTGTAGCGGTGCAATGCTTTGGGCAGGCGTACGCCTTCGGGGGTTTGGTTATTTTCCAGCAACGCCGCCACAATACGCGGCAGAGCCAAGGCACTACCGTTAAGGGTGTGTACCAATTGGGTCTTTTTGTCCTCGGTGCCCTTGTAGCGCACTTTCATGCGGTTGCTCTGGAACGTCTCGAAATTGCTCACAGAGCTTACTTCCAACCAACGCTGTTGCGCCGCGCTATATACCTCGAAATCGTAGGTAAGCGCACTGGAAAAGCTCATATCGCCGCCACATAGGCGAAGTATGCGGTAGGGCAGTTCCAGTTCCTGTAAAATGCTTTCCACGTGGCGCACCATGCCTTCCAGCGTTTCGTATGATTTATCGGGCGTTTGGAACTGCACTATTTCCACTTTCTCGAACTGGTGTACGCGGTTCAAGCCACGCACATCCTTACCGTAGCTACCCGCCTCCCTACGGAAACAGGGGCTGTAGGCACAATATCTAATCGGTAACTGGGCCTCGGTTAAAATATCGTCGCGGTGGATGTTGGTTACGGGTACCTCCGCAGTTGGTATCATATAAAACCCATCCACGGTAATGTGGTACATCTGGCCTTCCTTATCGGGCAACTGGCCCGTGCCGAAGGCCGTATCCTCGTTCACCATATGCGGCGGGATGATTTCTTTATAGCCCGCAGCGGTGGCCTTGTCCAAAAAGTAGTTTACCAAAGAGCGTTGCAGCTTGGCACCCTTGCCTAAATAGACAGGAAAGCCCGCTCCCGTAATCTTCGTGCCCAGTGCCAAATCGATAATGCCGTATTGCTCTATCAGCTCCCAGTGGGGTTTGGCGGCACCGTGCAGCGTGGGTATTTCGCCTACCTGTTTCACTACTTCGTTTTCTTCGGGGGTGCGGCCTTGCGGCACGCTGCTATGCGGCAGGTTGGGCAGGGCCACCACCAATTCAAACTGCTCCTTTTCGATGCCGTCCAGTTTCTCCTGCAACTCCTTAGCTTGATCCTTTAGTACGGGGGTTTTGGCTTTCAGCACGTCGGCCTCCTCGCGCTTGCCTTGGGCAAACAGTTGGCCCACCTCTTTGGCTATGGAGTTTTGTTGCGCCAGCAGTTCGTCCAGTTCAAACTTCAGCTTGCGGCGTTGCTCGTCCAAGCTGATAATCTGGTCTACCTTGTCCGTGTCCTTAAAATGCTTCTTTTGCAATCCGGCAACCACGACATCGCGGTTTTGGGCTATATAGGCGGCCTGTAACATATGGGTGGTATTTTATCGCCTCAAAGATAGGAGGATAGTATCAAGTAGTGAGTATCAAGTATCAAGAAAGTTGCGTGTTACGGGTTGGCAGGAAATAAAAACGGGAAGCAATTTTCACTGCTTCCCGTTTACACATCGTTCTTCTGCTTTTTAGACTACTCCGGCACGCCCGTATCCAAATCCGGCTTGTTCAAATCCGGGCTGGGGCCTTCGCCGCGCTTATCCTCGAAGTCGGTAGTGCCACCGGAAATTTCCTTGTCGATGGGCAGGTTGTCCGGCCCGGCGATGTGCGGCTTGCTATGGTCTTCTTCGTGGTGCTCGTGCTTGTCTTCAAACGGGCGTTTGCCTACCAAGCGCTCCAAGTCGTCCTTAAAGATAATTTCCTTCTTCAACAGCTCTTGGGCCACGGCTTCCAGTTGGGCGCGTTTTTCAATAAGCAATGCCTTGGTACGTTCGTAAGCCTCATCAATCATGTTCTTCACCTCGGCATCAATCAACTGCGCGGTTTGCTCGGAGTATGGCTTTTTGAACTGATAATCGCCGTTCGGGTCGTTAAAGCTCAAGTTGCCTACTTTTTTGTTCAAGCCATAGATGGCCACCATGGAATATGCCATGCGGGTGATGCGTTCCAAGTCGTTTTGCGCACCGGTGGTAATACGGCCAAACACTATTTCCTCGGCAGCGCGGCCACCCAAGGCCATGCACATGCTATCCAACAACTGCTCGGTGCTGTACAAGTATTGCTCTTTGGGCAGGTACTGGGCATAGCCCAACGCAGCCATGCCGCGCGGCACGATGGACACCTTTACCAACGGATCGGCATAAGGCAGGAACCAACCACAAATGGCGTGGCCCGCTTCGTGGTAAGCCACCACGTTTTTCTCTTCTGGGCTGATGATTTTGTTCTTTTTCTCCAAGCCACCGATTACGCGGTCAATAGCATCTTGGAAATCTTTCATTTCCACCAAGTCCTTGTTGCGGCGGGCGGCAATCAAAGCGGCCTCGTTGCACACGTTGGCAATCTCCGCTCCCGCAAAACCGGGGGTTTGGGCCGATAGCTTGGTGGCGTTTACTTCGGGCGAAATCTTGATTTCCTTCAAATGCACTTTGAAAATCTGTTCGCGGCCTACCAAGTCCGGCTTGTCGATGCTAATCTGGCGGTCGAAACGGCCGGGGCGCAACAGCGCACTGTCCAACACATCGGGGCGGTTAGTGGCTGCCATGATGATAACACCGGTATCGGTACCGAAGCCATCCATTTCCACCAACAACTGGTTCAGGGTGTTCTCACGCTCGTCGTTGCTCTGCACCAAGTTCTTGCCACGGGCACGGCCAATGGCATCAATCTCGTCGATAAAGATGATACAAGGGGCTTTCTCACGCGCTTGGCGGAACAAATCCCTCACACGGCTGGCACCCACGCCTACAAACATCTCCACAAAATCGGAACCGCTAATGGAGAAGAACGGCACTTGGGCCTCGCCGGCCACGGCTTTCGCCATCAAGGTTTTGCCCGTTCCCGGAGGGCCTACCAGCAACACGCCTTTCGGTATTTTGCCGCCCAAGCGGGTATATTTCTTGGGATTTTTAAGGAAATCCACTATTTCCATTACTTCTTCCTTCGCCTCGTCCAATCCGGCCACATCTTTAAACGTGATGGTTACTTTGGAATTTTGGTCGAACAGGGCAGCTTTCGATTTACCGATGTTGAAAATCTGCCCGCCGGGACCGCCGCCGCCGCTGCCTACGCGGCGCATAATGAATATCCACAGGCCGATAAGGAGGATGAAAGGCAACAGGTATCCTATTTTGTCAATCCAACTGCCGCGTACGTCATATTCTACCTTTATGGGGCGCACCAATGCGGCTTCTTTTTGCACTTCGGCCAACTGGGTGCGGAAAAACTCCTCGCTGCCGATTTGCATTTTAAAGTGCGGGCCTGGGTTTTCGCCTCCCAACGGGTTTTTGGCAATGTCTTTATACCGCTTCTCCTTGGCGGGGTCGGTACTATAAGCCGTATCGGTTTCCGATGCCTTTAGCGTGTCTTGGTAAATAAATACCTCTACCTGCTCCTTGTTCACGATAATGATTTTCTCCACATCGCCACTGCGCACCATGGTATAAAAATCCTGCTCGTTGGTCATACTCGAGTTGGAGGAGCGCAACTGGAACACTTGGTACAAAATGAGCAGCAACGCTATAAGGCCGTATATCCAATAGTAATTGAACTTCGGGTTTTTGGGCAACGGTAATTTGCCCTTTGGTTTATCTTGATTCTGGTTATTTTCCATGTTAAAGTCTAACTCGCTTTTTTATTCAAATTCCTTGCGTTCGGCATCTAGCCATAGTTCTTCCAATTGGTAATATTCGCGGTTCTCCTTGCGGAAAACGTGTACCACAATATCTACATAATCGAGCAAAACCCACTCAAGGTTGTCAAAGCCTTCTTTGTGCCAAGGATACTCCCCGGTTTCTTTCTGTATTTTATCTACAATGTTGTCGGCAATGGCTTTTACTTGTACGCCGGTATTGGCACTGCATATCACAAAGAAGTCGCACGCGGCATCGGGCAGTTTCCTAAGGTCGAGGCTTACTACGTTTTCAGCTTTCTTGTCCAGCGCGGCTTCCGCTATCTGGTCTCTTAACGCCTCTAGCTGTTTTTTCTTGCTTTTTTGGGCTATTTTGGGGGTCAAAATCGCTTCAGTTCTTGTCTTGATCAAATTTTCCAAATCTTTTGCAATTTACTAATTCTTTTGTTCACAACTACAAACAACATCCTTTTAGGAAAGGTTTTGCATGCGCTGGCCCTCGTGGATTCGACGAACGACGAGGCCAAAATATTGTTATCAAAAAGCAAGCCACTAGAAGGAACTGTCATTATTGCGCTCCAACAATCGCGCGGCAGAGGACAATATGGCAATGTTTGGAACACCGCACCCGGCGAAAACCTTACTTTCAGCATCATTCTTTATCCCAAGTTTTTATCGGCCACACGCCAGTTTTTGTTGAGCCAAGCGGTAGCTTTGGGCATCAGGGATGGGTTGCAGATGTATTTGCCAGAGCCTGTCTACATCAAATGGCCCAACGATATTGTTACTTCTGGCAAAAAAGTGTGCGGGGTATTGATAGAAAATAGCTTACAGGGCAGTACTTTAGCCGATTCGGTGGTAGGTATCGGCATTAACGTAAACCAAACCGATTTTGAGGGACTGCCACATGCCTCCTCGCTTAAAAACCTTGCCGAGCGAACTTTTAACCTTGACCAAGTGCTGCACCGGGTACTGTCTTGCATTGAAGGATATTACCTACAACTACTGGCCAACCGCGATATGCAAGTAGAGCAATCGTATTTGCAGCATTTGTATTTGCTTGGGCAGCACACGGTTTTTGAGGCCGATGGAAGGAGATTTGAAGGAAGCATAAGCGGGGTGGATAAAAATGGAAAGCTCTTGATTGAAACCACAAACGGCGTAAAAGCTTTTGGCATAAAAGAAGTATCCATAGCCGCGAGGTCTTCAAACTGAATTTTTTGTTTCTTATTTTGTTAATCACTATAATTACGGCTATGGCAACTTATACTATTTCAGTTAACGATCCAGCAGATATGGAAAAGCTCGAAGCCTTGGTAAGGGAGCTTCGCAGTGCTACCGTCCGCGAAAAATCGGTAGCCAAAAAGGGGCTGGAAAGCATCGAATCCATTGATGTGCTTAACCGAAGGGTGCAAGAAGGAAGACAAATGCTGAAAGCTGGATTATACCTTACCGACAGCGAATTGGACAAAGAGATACAACAATGGTTAGGCGAAAAACCCTAAAAACACATTGGTCTCTTCGGTCCATCCAAAGCTTAAAAGATATTTATCTTTGGTACACCCAAGACTATTCCTCCACCCGGGCTAAGAAAGTAATCTCATCAATAAGAAGCAGGATGCGCCAAGTAGCCAAGTTACCTTACGGCTATGCGGTATTCCCTTATACCGAACCCCCAAATGAAGCAATAAGATATACGGTTGTAAAGGGTACTTATTGGATTATTTATGAAGTGAGCACAGACTCTATCGAGGTTATCGATATTATTCACGCCGCACAAAATCCTGAATTGTTTAAGAGCACAATCAACTCCTAGAAACCTAATCATTACCCATATTCCTCAATGGAATCGTACAAATCGTTCGGGTTCCATACTTTGCCGCTGAACGGTACTGCCAAGAAAGCATTTTGCGGGAAGCCCACGCCGAGGGTATCGGCAATATCCTTGGCAAACAACGTACAGTTGTAGCCTATCAACACATAGTTTGGCGGCGTTTGCATCAATTTGGCCGCCTTGTTGATACCCAAGTTGTATTTATCCTCCGCCACGTCAAACGTCATGCGTTTCACGGTTTTTTCATTGGCATGCGGGTCAGGGCTGGCTACCGCACCGGGCGTAGGTTCTTTTGGTGGTGCCGGTATGGCGGGGGCAAAGCCAAAAGTTTGCTTGGTAAGCTCTTCACCCGCTGGCGACATGCGTTGGAACTCGACAAAAGTGTGCCCCACCCCGGCACCACCCAAGCGGCGTATGGCCTCTATCTTTTCTTGGTGGGTCATTTGTTTGCCGTCGGTGCGGGCGGCTTCCTTGTCTTCTATCACTTTTATATGGCGAATAACCCAACACGATTTTTGCTCC
>CAYYZT010000005.1:10176-15683 GCA_964476015.1 uncultured Chitinophaga sp. | reverse complement strand
TTGTCTTCTATCACTTTTTTGGCCGCGGCATCCTTAATATCCTTGGTGGATTTTTTGCCCATCGGCTTCATCTTGTTCTTCAGCGTCATGCTCATGCGCTCCTTGGCAAATTTGCCATAATCAGGATGTTGCACATAAGCCACTACCGAAAACTTATGCCGCGCCCTTGCTCCGCCTACTTTTGCATTGGTCTTGGTGGTTTCCCTAACGGCATCAGCCTTTTCTTTGCGGGCCTTGATGGTGTTTGATGGTAGCTTATCGCCCAAAGTAGCTTTGCCCTCTTCGCTCGTCAAATTCTTCTCCGCCTCAATTTCAGCGGGCATATCTTTCAGGTAGCGGCCGCGCAAGGTATCTTGGCCAGGGGCAAACTTGCCATCAGGCAGCGTGTGTTTGGTAAGCCATTCGTTTACCAACCGATCCAACTTATAAAGGAAAGCTATGCCTTTGTGCGGCTTGGTGTTTTTGGCGTACTCGTCTAGCGTGTTCAGTATTTTGGCATACAAGCCACGGCTGCTACCTGGTGGGCCAGAGAGCGAAATCATATCCTCTTTGCTCAACATTAACTGCATGGGTGCCGCAGCAACGTTACTACTTGTGGAGGATTTTTTTTGCAACGTGCCGCTAAACGACGCTTGGCCCTGCATGGCTTTCGCTCCCATGGTATCGGCTTCGCGTTCCAAGGCACTGTCGTCGTTAATGTTCATGCGCTTGTACTGCATGGTGGGCTTTACCCTTCCCTGCCGTTGCTGTACCACGTGCCAAGCCTCGTGGGGCAAGTGTTTTTCTTGGCCAGGAGCCACGTGTATATCGCTGCCTTGGGCATAGGCGTGGGCTTGCAGCTGTTGGGGATTGGGCGAATTATAATGTACCCGCACATCGTCCATCGAGTGGCCGGATAGGTTTTCGATGCCCGATTTCAGTTGGTCGGGCAAGCCGCTATTTCCCTCTTTCTTCTGTATAGTCGATGAAAAAGAAGGCATATTCGCTTGGCCGCCCGATGGCTTGGCCGAAAATTTGGCCTGCAATAGTTCCTCATCTTCTTCGGCAGCCCTTTGTATGGTGGCACTCCCCGAATTGGGCATGGCAGGCGGGGCTGCGCTTATTACCTTGGAAAACACCGCCGATGCACCAGCCACCTCCTTTTCAGGGGAGGCGTTAGAAGCTTGCCTGGTGTTTTGCTGATTGGCGAGGGCTTGCTGTTGCATATTACGCAAAATAAAGTGCCAATGTAGTCAATAAACATTAACATTCAGCATAAATTGACATTAAACCAAAAATAAATTCCTCTTAAAGCCATACTGCTGTATGAATCCCCCATATCTGGAATGCCTATATTCGTTACCATGAAGAAAATAGCCATACACCGGCCCGGCAGCTTCAATCAACTGAAGATTGAAGAGCACCACGGCTTAACACCCCAATCTGGGGAAATAAAAGTGAACATACACGCCATCGGCATCAACTATGCCGATGTGGTGATACGCTGGGGCCTGTACGAATCGGCCAAAAAATTCGTGGGGTGGCCCATAACACCCGGCTTTGAGTTTTCGGGCACCGTGGCAGCGTTGGGCACAGGGATTTCGGGGTTCGAAATCGGGCAACAAGTGTTCGGGATAAGTCTCTTCAACGGCTATGCCACCGAAATTTGCGTACCTCAACACCAATTGTTCCACGTGCCACACGGCATCACGCTGGAGGCCGCCGCTGGATTTCCCGCCGTGTATATGACGGCCTATCATGCCCTGTTGCAGCTAATCATTGTAAGGCCAGGCGAGAAAACAATAATCCACTCCGCCGCCGGGGGCGTGGGCAGTGCATTATTGCAGCTCTGCCGTATTAAAGGCATGGAAACCATCGGAGTGGTGGGCTCTTCGCATAAGGTAACGCATGCCAGAGAGATGGGTGCCACCCACGTAATCGACAAAAGCAAACAGGATGTTTGGCAAACCATACGGGAAACATACCCCGACGGGCCGGATGTAATTTTTGATGCCAACGGAGGTGAAAGCCTGCAAAAAGGCTGGGACCTGCTGAAACGCGGCGGTAAAATGGTATCGTACGGCACACATACCATATTGCCGAAAGAAAGCGGCCGCCTTAATTATCCTAAGCTAGTGTGGTCGTGGCTCCGGGCACCTCGGTTCCATTCGCTGCAAATGAACCAACGCAGTATCGTTACGTTCAACCTGAGCTTTATGTTCGATAAACGGGAGTTGCTGGAGGAAGCAATGCGTGATTTAATCCGTTGGATGGAAACCGGCGAGATAAAGCCATTGCCCGTTACCTCTTATGCTTTTGAAAACGTGGCCCAAGCACATCGAGATTTACAATCGGGCAAAACGGTGGGCAAGCTGGTGCTTATCACGTGAAACATATGGCCAAGGCTAGCGTTCCATCTCAATTTCCAATTCCATTTCCCAGTTAGGCTTTAGGGCTACTTCCTGCGGATGCACATAAATGCGCTCCGGCTGAAGCCCTTTTAAATAATCACCAGTATCCCATTGGGCATTGAAATTTGCATCGCGAATGATGCGTACCTTATAATTGCCCGGTATCAGTTTACCATATTTTTTGTTGAACCGCTCCACGCCCGTCAACACTTCCCTAATTACGGGTGGGGAACCCTCGCCAAGGCTAGCCTCCAAAATGTACTGCTTGCTAGGCTCCAAGCTATCTACCGTAATGGTTATAACACCATACTCATCGGCTTTACGGGCATTCAACTCAAAACGGAGGCTGTCATTCTTCAACCCATACCTATCGGTAATGGCACTATCCAAAAAAACGATTCGGTAAAACGACCCTGCTTTCCATATGTAATCTACCGCAATTTTTCGTTGCGCGCTGTCGGCAAAGTAAACCTTGGGTACTACCGCTTTCACCGTGTCCTCCAATACATAAATCCGGTCCAGTTGCAAGGCGGTTGCGGGGCGGTTCAACTCAAAAACAAATGGGGTGCCCAGTTCCAGCAAGCTGTTGGGTGCCGCAGCCCTGCCCTTGATTTGGACAGCAGATTTTTGCCCAGGCCTCCCAATCCTAAACAACGAATCGGCGGTAAAAGCTGGAGCCTTTACCGTTATGGTATCTATCAAAGTATCGTTGGCAACCACCAGCAAAACACTCCTCGCCGAATTGTTGTATTGATACCAGTGGCCAATGGTGTCGCGTGTAGGATTGTATTCTATATAGCTTCCCGCAAAATTGAGCGTATCCAGTAGCGGTTTCACCGTTACATTCTCCACTGGCAGGGAATATATAAATTGGTTGAAGCCTCGGTTAGAGGTAACGCTCTCTATCAACTGCAAGCGTTTGCGCTCTTCTTGAAACAGTCTCAGTTCGAACGGCGGGGCTGCTGAATCTGAGATAGTTATGGGTACCGGCCAGAAAGCGATTTTCTCGTTGGGCAGATCGAATTTTAGGTTAAAATTCTCGTCCTTAAGCGCGAAAACCTTGAATTGTCCTTCCTTGATGTTTTCAATACGGAAACTACCCGACTTATCGGTACGGCCAAAATAGTACGGCTTTTGTTTATAAACCACGCTGTCATCCAGCGCATCGTACAACATTACCAAAACGCCTTCCACTCCGCCTCCCTTTTCGGCATCCACTACCCTGCCCGTAACAAAAAGGGAATCCACGTAATCGCCCGTACTAAAAACATACTGAAAGCTAGGCACAGCGTTATTTTCAGTAATGTCTTTTACGGCTGCGGCAATGTTTATGGTATAGGTAGTATTGCTCCTCAAGCTGTCTTTAAAGGTAATTTGCAGCTCTTTTCCTTTGATAACAAATTCCGGAAATGGCTCCATCGGAGGGGAAATAACCACCTGTTGTTGCGGGTTGTCTATGGCAATGTATTCGTCAAAAACAAGCCGGACCTTCTTGCCCGTAAAGTTGGTGGACTTATTTTCTGGGTAAGTGCTTAGTATTTGGGGCGGTTGGGTATCCTTGGGCCCTCCGGTGGGAGAAACCTGATTGGCGCAGGAATAGAAAAGCAGTGCCAACAGCGAACACCACACTATATTTGCCCACCCTGTTTTCATCTGCCCATATAAACCATAAGTACGGAAATGTCGGACGGCGAAACCCCGCTGATACGACTGGCTTGCCCGAGCGTAGTTGGCCTTACTTTGGAAAGCTTTTCCCTAGCCTCGTGAGAAAGCGAAGTAATTTTGCGGAAGTCGAAATTGTCGATGATACGCACTTCTTCCAATTTGTTCATCTTCTCCACCAATTGCTGCTCCTTCTCGATATAGCCTTCATACTTCATGGAGATTTCGGCCTGCTCTACAAACTCGTTATCAAACTGGCTAAGATAAGTGCTAAGTTCCGGCAACTGACGACGCAACATGAGCAAATCTATCTGAGGGCGACTGAGCAGGTTGAACAACTTCGTTTTTTGCGAAATCGTTGCTGTGCCTTGCTCTTCGAGCAGTGGGTTTATCAAATCAGGGGCTACGCTCTCCGCTTGGAAGTACTTTTGTATCTCGGCAGCTACTCTTTGCTTTTCCGCAACACGCTCCATCCGTGCCTCGCTTGCCAGTCCCAATTTATAGCCCAGCGGCGTTAAACGAATGTCGGCATTGTCTTGTCGCAACAAAATACGGTACTCCGCACGCGAGGTAAACATCCGATATGGTTCGTCCGTACCTTTGGTAATCAAGTCGTCAATCAATACACCGATATATCCTTCCGCTCTGCCTACTATAAACGGTTCTTCCTCTTTAACAGCCAAATGGGCGTTAATGCCTGCCATCAAACCTTGGCAGGCGGCTTCCTCATACCCTGTGGTACCATTGATTTGCCCCGCAAAAAACAGATTTTTCACCAATTTCGTCTCCAACGTATGGTTGAGCTGCATTGGCGGGAAGTAATCGTATTCTATCGCATAGCCGGGGCGAAACATTCGTACGTTCTCGAACCCTGGAATTTTACGCAGGGCTTTATATTGCACGTCCTCTGGCAAAGAAGTGGAAAAGCCGTTTACATAAATCTCCACCGTATCCCAACCTTCAGGCTCTACAAATATCTGGTGGCGGTCTTTATCGGCAAATCGATTCACTTTATCTTCCACCGAAGGGCAATAGCGTGGTCCCAATCCTTGTATGCGCCCAGTAAACATGGGGCTTTTATCAAAACCCTCTTTTAACACCTCGTGTACCTCGCTGTTGGTGTAGGTAATGTGGCAAGGTCGCTGTTTGGCCAATCTGGGCGTATGGGTATAAGAAAACTTGGCTGGCTCTTCATCGCCCGCCTGTTCTTCCATTTTAGTGTAGTCCAAGCTGCGGCCATCGATACGCGGCGGCGTACCCGTTTTCATTCGGCCCGACTCAAAGCCCAACTCAACCAATTGTTCGGTAATGCCCGTAGCGGCTTTTTCCCCTACCCTGCCGCCACCAAACTGCTTTTCTCCAACGTGTATAATACCATTCAGAAAAGTACCATTGGTAAGTACTACCGCTTTGCCTTTTATCTCTAGGCCCATTCCCGTCTGGATGCCTATTACC
>CAYYZT010000005.1:0-10166 GCA_964476015.1 uncultured Chitinophaga sp. | reverse complement strand
ACCCGATTATCCTTTACCAATAACCCCTTCACCATATCCTGCCAAAAGTCGAGGTTCGGGGTTTGCTCCAGCATCTTGCGCCACTCCGTGGCAAAAAGCATACGGTCGCTTTGCGCCCTCGGACTCCACATAGCGGGGCCTTTCGATTTGTTCAGCATACGGAACTGTATCATGGTACGGTCCGTAACTATACCCGAGTATCCGCCCAAAGCATCCACTTCCCTTACTATCTGGCCCTTGGCCACACCGCCCATAGCCGGATTGCAACTCATTTGGGCAATGGTTTGCATATTCATGGTAACAAGCAACGTGTGCGAACCCATATTGGCCGCAGCCGCAGCCGCCTCGCAGCCCGCATGGCCAGCACCCACTACTATAACGTCGTATTCTGGAAACATTTTCTTTCTAATTCAATGGTTCAAACAGCACCGTTGGGTAAAATGTTCCACGTGGAACATTTTACCTTTCTCGTTTCAAAACATCTTATGTTCCACGTGGAACATTGAGGGCAGTAAACAACACAAGTGCTTGATTCTCTTCGAGTCGCATCACTTCTTGCTCTTCTTTTTTCTTATCCTTAAACCCTAAAAGGTGCAATATACCGTGTATCATTACACGGTGCAATTCTTCTTCAAAAGCTACACGCTCGTTATCGGCGTTATCCCGCACCCTATCGATGCTGATAAACAAATCGCCGGATACTACCTGGCCTTGACCATAGTCAAACGTGATAATATCGGTATAATAATCGTGCTGCAAATGCTCCCGATTCATTTCGAGCAAGTATTCATCGCTGCAAAACACGTAGGATACCTCACCAAGGTGTTTGCCCTGCTGTTCAACAACGGCTTTTACCCATTGCTTGAGCAAACGGGATTGCTTGATTTTAAAGGATATGGATTGTGTGTGGAAGGAAACGGGCACGACTGGCCGCTTTAAATCTTAAACTGCATCTCCACGGTAGAGCCGTTGTTGGAAAACACCAACAAATCGCTCAACTGGTTCATCAAAAACACGCCCCGGCCTGTAAGCTTCTCCAAATTCTCCGGATCGGTAGGGTCGGGAAGATTGTTGTAATCGAATCCGTCTCCTTGGTCTTGTACCGTGAAAACTACACGGTTTCCTTCCCTACGGCTACTGATGGTTACTTCTTTGCTCGGGTCGCACTCGTTGCCATGGATAATGGCATTATTAACGGCCTCCGTCATCGAAATGATGATATTGCCATACACATCATCGCCCACTTTTTCCGCTTCTTTCACCTGATCGATGAAAGACTCCAACAACACGATATTCTCGGGCGTTGACGCTATCTTTAATTGATAATCCTTTTCCACCATGTTTCGAGCCTCCAAAGATATATAATTTTCCGAATCACAAATTGATATTCTTGAAATAACTTTCCACCAAATTTTTGTAATAGGGTTTGAGTGATGGTGGAAGTGTTTTGTACAATTGTATTTCTGCCTCCCGCTTCTTCAAATATTCCTCCAAAGAAGGCGGCATTTTCTGCTGTTGGTTGCCTGCCGTTTCCGATTCACGCTTGTTGTCGGTTTCCCTTTCGCGCATAGCGGTCTCAGCTTCCAGCAGTTTGGTCATTATGTCTTGTTGGCGTTTCAGCATGTCGTTGGTTAGCTGTTTGTTCACCAGTTCGGTCTCCGTTTTGTTCATCTCGTCCATCAGCTTCTTCAGTTCGCCTTGGCCAGCTTTGTCGCCTTGCGAATCCATCATCTGTTGCAACGCATCGCGTATCATTTTCTGTTGTGCGGCAGCCTTGGCCATTTCCTTGCTCATGTTGCCGCCACCTTCGCCACCGGGCTTTTGGCCGGGGGTCATACCCGGTTTGTTACCCATTTCTTTCTGCATCTTCTCCAGTTGGTCGTTCAGTTGCTTCTGCATCTGGCTCATGCTCATGCCACCGGGCTTTTTATTGTTGCCCGGCTTGTTACAATTGGCATTAGACATTTGCTGCGACATTTGTTGCTGCATCTGTTGCATTACTTCGCTAAACATCAAGGCCAGATTGTTGAAGCCTGTCATTATGTATTGCTGGCTGGTGCCAGCATTATGCTTGTCGCGCTGCTCCATGCGTTCAATGCCTTTGCCCATGTTTTTGTTAATGTTGCGCATTTCCTCCGTTACAAACGACTCAATTTGCGAAACGCGTTTTGCAAGCGCGTAGAGACTGTCTTCCACCATTTCGGCATCATCCTTCAGCTTCTTCTGCTTTTGCACCAAATTCACGTACTCAGGGTCGTTTATATTGGCTTTTTTGAGGCTGGCCATCAGCTCTTCTTGGTCAAAAGACAGTTTCAGTAAGTTATCCAACAACTGGCGCAGGGCTTGCATGTCTTCCTCCATCTGCTCCTGCTGCATCATTTGCTGCATTTGGGCCATGCTTTGCGACATGTTGCGCATTTGCTCGGCAGCATTCTTTTGGTTTTGGCTGGCTTTTTTGTTTTTGTTGTTTTGTATGTTCTCCTGCGCTTGGTCCATCTCTTGGTCGGCCTTGCTCATTTCGTCGTTCAGTTCTTCCAAAGGCAGGTTGCTTTCCGATTCCTCGTTCAGCCTGTCCAACTCTTTCATATCCTCTTTTACCTTGTCGAACTCTTTATTCAGTTCATCCTGCTTTTTGGCAAGGTCTTCCTTTTGCTTGCTGTCGGCGTTCTCTGTCTGTTTGCTCAGTTCCTCCTGTTTCTTGGCCAGTTCGTCAAGCTTTTTGATGGTCTGGTCCAACTTCTGCTCCATCTCCAATTGTTTGAAGAGCGAAAGCATCCTGTCCAACTCCTTTTCCAACTGTTCGTCGGTCATTTCGAAGTTTTCCAGTTCCTTCATCATGTCCTGCTTGGTAAGCTGCTCCATCATCTTATCCAGCTTATCGAACAGTTGCTTCAACTCATCGTTCAGCACCTCGTCAAAGAGCTTTTCCAACTGCTTCTGCTTTTGTACCACCTCCGGACTAAACTCTTTGTAATCGTTTTGTCGTTCTTGGTTTTTGCTGAATTCTTCTTTAATCTTATCAAGGTTGTTTTGAAGATTCTCCTGTTTCTTCACCATATCCTCGATGGCTTTCTTATCCTCCCAGCTCAGGTTTTTCTTGTCGATCATCTTCTCCTTGAGGTTGCGGATATCGTTTTGCAACTGTTCCGCTTGCTTCATGGAAGATTCCATTTTCTCTTTGAGGTTGCTGTTGCTTTGGGCCGTAAGTTCGTCCAGTTGGTCAACCGTGGGCATTTGTAGTTTCAAGAAAGGCGTGCGGCCACTCTTACTGCCGTTGATGCCGTCATTATCCCAAACCTCGAAGTAATAAGTAACTTCATCCCCGGGCTTTAGGCCCAGTTTCTTCAAGTCCCAATAATGGTTGAAGGGGACAATAGTGGAAGCACGGTTGAAAGCCAACGGAATAATCTCCCATTCCTTTGCTGACTTGTCCTTTCCCTCAATTTTATACTTCATGGTAACGGCACGAATGCCATAGTCGTCGGATGCTTCGCCAGTAAAATAGCGATATTGGTTATTGTCCACGCTATCCTGAAACTCTTTTACCGAAATAACGGGATGTTGATCGGGCGTAACATTGATGAGGTAGGTTATACTGTCGGCATTGGGCAAGTTGGTGCCCGAAACCTTCATGGTATAAGGCGTACTCTGTTTAAGCACTTTGGTAAACACAAAGTGGTCTTTACTGCGATTGCTGCCGGGTAAAAGCGTATCGCCCAAGTACATGGAGATATCGCTGGCCGATTTGCCGTTGAAATCCCAAATAACCTTGGTGCCCTCCGGAACGGTAATATCGCCGGTGTTGCTCAATACCTCATCGGTTCTACCAATGTAGGTAGGATAATCCAATGCAATATCGAAACCCACAATCATCGGCTTAGGGGTAACTTCCAGTTTAAACTCTTTGGAATCAAACCCGGCGGCGGAAAAGTTGAAATCGACATTCTTCTGCAGGTTGAAGAACTTGTAGGTATAGTTTCCTTCCTTGTCCTTCTGCATTTTGTAGGTATAGCCGCCTTGGTTGATGCTTACCTCATTGGGCAACGCTTCGCCCTCTACGGTAAGCTTTACCTCATAATCGCTGTACTGTATGGTATTCAGCTTTTCGTTCAGCAGCTTGAACTTGAACGGCGCGGGCTTCTCGAAACTGGTGCCGTTGTAAACCAAACGGGTAGTGCCGTCGGTAATCATGCTCGGCGCGGCAAAAAGTATCACTATCAAGGCCAACAATGGTACTGCCAAATACTTGAGGTATTTGCGGTTGCTGCGCAAATCGATAGCCGTGGCAAACGGAACGGGCTTGAGATTTTCAATCTTTTGGCTGATGCTGGCATTGATGAGGCTACTATCCGCCAAGCCTTCTGATTGCTTTTTGAGTTGTAGTATGTTGAGCAGCCTATCCTCCACATTGGCGAAGTGGGTGCCGATAATTTTGGCGGCCTGCTCATGGCTGATTACTTTACCTAGCCGGGCATACTGCAAACTGGGCATTACCACCCAACGGAAAGCTACGAAACCACCCAATGCCAAATAGCCAAAAAACAGGGCCTTTCTGCCCGTGGTGGGCAAAAACAGGTTGTACTCCAAAAACGTAACCGCTAGAAATAACGCCAACAGTAGGGCCGATGTATATATCAGTCCCCGCAAAAGTTGGTTGAGGTAATACTTGCGTATAAACTCATCCAACCGCGCTATAAGCAGTTCATAGTTGCTCTGCATGCTTATAATAGTTAACCAGTTATCAGTTGATTGGTTAATCAGCGATATCTATTTTCAAGCTTTTCCAACTTAAATAACGTGCCTAAGCGACACTTTATTTGATTCCTCCTAATTGACAAAAATTTCCAAGAAATAGTTGCCAAAACAATCCTGCACTTTACCGATTAACAGATTAACCGATAAACTATGTACTAATTGGCCGGTATAAAATATACATCCCTTAGGTTGCGATATTCCATACTGTTCTGAGGGAAATTTTTTACCCTTGGCTGCAACAGGCGGTGATCTTTGTAATAATAGATTGGGATAATGGCCGCATCGTCAATCATCATTTGATCAGCTTTTACGTACAGCAACTGGCGTTGGTCGTCGTCCACTGTTACCAGTGCTTCCTCAAAAATCTTGTCGAACTCCGGATTGGTGTAGCGCACCGAGTTCAAATAAGACCGTTCCTCCAAGGTAGCCGGGATATGTTTGCTATAAAACAGGTTCAGGAAGTTTTCGGCATCGGGATAGTCGGCTATCCAGCCAGAACGCCAAAATTGGGTCTTGCCTGTTTCTACCAACTCCAAGTGCTGCGCAAACGGCACCACGTTTATCTCCACATTTATATTGAGGTTTTCTTTAAGCATTTTTTGAATGGCCTCGGCAATTTGTTCGTTGTGGCCACCACCGCTGTTTATTTGCAGCGTAAGTTTAGGGAAACCCTTACCATCAGGGTATCCAGCTTTTGTTAAATGTTCGCGGGCCTTTGCCGGGTCGTAATCAAAACCTTTTATCACTTTGTAGTCGTAGCCCGGCACGCCCGGAGGCACCACGCCGTGAATCGCGGCCAAGCCTGCCCCCTTCAAGGTATATTGTACAATGCTTTGCTTATCCACCGCATAGTTGAATGCAATACGCAGGTCTTTGTTTTTAAACAAATCGCCTTTGTGTTGGAAACCATAGTATTGCAGTGCCAACGTTGGCGCCACTTGCAATTGGTATTTGCTATAAGCGGGTTGCAATTTATCGTCGGCGGTTACGATGTCAGAAGTAAGCTCCAATGGCAAACGGTATAGCAAATCAATTTTGCCGTTGTCAAACTCCAACAACTCCGATTTACGGTCTTTGATAAACGTAACCTTGATACCATCCAAATACGGTAATTGATTTCCGTCGGCATCCTTGCCCCAGTAGTTCGGGTTCTTTTCAAGTATAACGTAGTTGCCCTCGTTCACTTCCTTCAGCACAAACGGCCCGGTACCCACCGCTTTCACTCGCAGATTCTGTCCGTATTTTTCCACCGCTTCTTTGGGGAACACCGCCGTAAACGGCAAGGCCAGCATATTTAAAAAGCCCGTAAAGGTTTTGTTGAGTTCAATTTTGAGGGTGTAATCGTCAATTACCTGTACTCCGCTTACTCCTTCAGGCAGCGGCTGGCCGGTTTGGGTGGAGGCATAATACTCTTGACAACCCTTTACCTTTCCTTGGAAAACCCAAGAACCTTGGTTGTCGGCATTGGCCTCGCAAAGTTTGGTAAAGGTATATTTGAAATCGTTGGCTGTAACCTCACGGCCCTTTCCATCGGCAAACACCTCGCTGTCGTGAAACTTAACTCCCTTGCGCAAATGGAAAGTGAAGCTGGTAAAAGCACTGTCCACGTCCCATCGCTCGGCTATCATAGGTACAATGGTAAGGTCGGTTTGCGAAAAACCTACCAATCCTTCGTACAATTGATTGGTAATACGGTGGCTGGTTACTTCCGTAACGTTGAGCGGATATAGGCTGCGAAAGTATTCCACTTCGTTCATCCTAAAAATACCGCCCGCATATTTACCTCCATTTACAGCGGTCAGTTTTTCCGCTTCGGTGCGCTTGTTGCCACCGCAAGAACTGAATACCACAATCAATACGGCCAAAGAACCGACTAGTACGTTTTTCATTTTTAAGTTTTGTTAAACCAAGTAAAGTTAATGGATTTTGCAGTTTCGCAAATCAAGCCTCCCTATTAGGGTGTGGAACGTGGTGTGGCGGTTTAGTGTATAAATATCCACAACAAACTATCCGAAACAATTTGCCGCTCTCATACGTCTAATACACAAATGATGAATTATCAGTTACTTAACAACTTATTTCGGTGGCATTATAGCAATTTGTATAATTTTAGCATTAGTGGGTTTTCTCCATAGTTGTATGGAATTATGTCTACATCAGGGAAATTAAAATGCAGGGTAGATTGGGCTATATGAGGATTTGGGTATTGGGTATGGTATTGTCTATGGCGGGCATGGCTTCGGCTTGGGCGCAGACTTACACCTATACGGGCACGGTAACCGATGCGGTAACCGATGAGCCCATACCGTTTGCCAACGTTTATTTTGCCGGTACCACCATCGGCACCACCACCGACTTTGATGGAAAATATACGCTATCAACTAAGCAAAAACCCGATACTATTGTAGCATCGGTACTGGGGTACAAACCATTTAAAAAATTGGTAAGCGGTGCCCCAACGCAAACCATCAACTTTAAACTGGAACGTGATGCGTATAGCTTGGAGGAAGTAGTGATAGTTCCAGGTGAAAACCCTGCCGAAATATTGTTGCGCAAAGTAATAGCCCGCAAACAGTTCAACCATAAAGAAAGGCTGCAAAGCTATTCATATGAAGCCTATAACAAAACCGAACTGGACCTGTACGACATAGAAGACAAGTTTATGGACCGTAAAGTAATGCGCCCATTTTTGTTCGTATTCGATTATCTAGATAGCACTTCTGAGGAACAGCCCTATTTGCCAGCATTCCTTTCCGAATCGCTTTCCGATTTTTACTACCGCAAAAGCCCCAAACAGCAACGGGAAGAAATTAAGGCCAGCCGCATATCGGGTATAGAAAACGAAAGTCTTTCGCAAATGATGGGCAGCCTCTACCAAGAGGTAGATATTTATAAAAATTGGATAAGCCTCATCAGCAAGGATTTTGCTTCGCCCATAGCCGACAACGGGCTTAACTATTACAAATACTACTTGGTAGATAGCGGTTTTATCAATGGTTACTATTGTTACAAAATGAACTTTGTACCGCGCACCAAAGGCAACAATACCTTTTTGGGAGACGTGTGGATAGCCGATAGCAGTTTTGCCGTAATGAGCATAAACATGCAGATTGCCGACCACGTAAACATCAACTTTGTGGAGAAGAGCAGTCTGTTACAAGAGTTTCATGAAGTACAGCCGGGTGTTTGGATGCTCACCAAGGATAAAATAGTTATCAAGTTTAAAGTGGTTGACAAGGCCGTGGGCATTATCGGCCGCAAAACAGGTTCGTTCCGCCATTTCAACATCAACGACGCAAACATCGATACCGTTTTCATAAACAAGGACGACATAGTATTGGCCGAAAACGTGATAGTGGAAGATGAAGGTTTTTGGCAACAAGTGCGCCACGAAGAACTTTCCAAAAGCGAGGCCGGAGTCTATCAAATGATAGATTCATTAAAGAACACCAAAGCTTTCCGTACGTGGATAGATATTGTGGATTTGGTACTGAACGGTTACTATAAAGTAAAATACATTGAGTTGGGCCCTTATTCGTCGCTAATAAGCCTTAACCGGGTGGAGAAATTCAGGGCACGATTGGGTTTTAGAACTACGGGCGATTTGAGCAAACAGTTTAGGGTGGGAGCCTATATAGCCTACGGCGTTGGCGATAACTTGTTTAAATATGGTGCCGATGCTATGGTGTTCATCAAGAAAAACCCACGTATGTATGTTGGCGGTGCCTATATGTTCGACTATGACTTGGCGGCTACCAACGAATCGCAGTTTGGTAAAGACAACATTCTATCTGGCCTATACCGTAGGCAGAAAGTGCCACTAAAACTAAACTTGATTAGGGAGTGGAATGCTTATTTCTACAAAGAATGGAAGTTTGGCTTGAGCCATAAGCTGTTGTTTAGAAACCGCCAGTATATGCCCAAGTTTCCTTACTACTATGTGCCGCAATCGGGCGATAGCTATGAGGAAACCATCATTACCAACTTTACCACTACCGAAATAGATTTAAGTACGCGGTTTGCCTACAAAGAAAAATTCTTGAGCGGCAATTTTGATAGAACCAGCTTGGGTACCAAACATCCAGTACTCTATTTCCGCTACCGTATGGGCATACCCAATATTTTAAACAGTGGTTTCAAATATCATAGGGTAGATGTGTTGCTTACCGATGATTTCTCCATAAAACCTATCGGTACCATGTATATGAATCTTAGCATGGGCAAAATTTTCGGTACGCTACCTACCCAATTGCTGGAGATTTTTCAGGGCAACGAAACGTATTTCTATAACGATTACGCCTTTAACCTGATGAACGAATATGAATTTGTGAGCGATATGTATGTTACGCTTTCGCTCCGCCATCACTTCGAAGGTTATTTTTTAAACAAGATACCGGGCGTTAGGAAACTAAAGTGGAGGGAAGTAATCGGTTTTAAAGCCGCTTGGGGCAATATGAGTGATGCCAATAAAGAAGCTAACCGTTTTAATACTTCCATAAGCCCATACCCCATACCCTATATGGAAGCAAGCGTTGGTATAGAAAATATCTTTAAGCTATTCAGGGTTGATGCGGTTTTTCGCTTGACACACCGCGATAGGCCAGCAGCTTTGCAAACTACCAATATTGGCCTGCGCGTGGGCCTATCAATAGACTTTTAAACCAAAGGCTGAATCTATTACAATTTAGCATAAGCCATGTGTGTTATATGCTTGTAATACAACAAAGTAAATAATGAACTTTCATTTATAGCCAGAAAATAAATTAATAGGTTGGAATTGTTTAAATTATAAGTTACTACACACTATTAACTATTTTTACCGCTAGCGACCCAAAGTGAACAATTGAGCCACATAATTGTTGAATTATACGTGGCGTAAAAAAAGAAAAATGGGAAATCAAGCAAACTTAAAGAAGGCAACCAACATACTAAGAGCGATAGCCCACCCGGTTAGGTTGTCCATAATTAAGTTTATTGCAGAAAAAGGCTCCACTAACGTAAACAAGATTTACAATACCCTGAAACTGGAACAATCCATTACTTCGCAACACTTACGCGTACTGCGTTCGGCAGAGTTGGTGGAAACCACCCGCGATGGCAAGTTTATACATTATTCCATTAATGCCGCTAAAATAACCAAGCTTAACAAAGCGGTAGCAGCTTTTATGGCCAAAAAGGTGGAAATAGATTTCGATCCCACCATATCGCTCAACGGTGATGGACTTGATGGCAAAGATGGCCACAATGGAACTTTAGACGGACACGATGGCAAACTAGATGGTCACGACGGTAAGTTGGATGGTGCCGCATCTAAAAAAACAACGCCAAAAAAGACATCAAAGCCCAAAACGCGCTGATATTTCCAGCATCCTTTCAATCCGCGGCAACTCTTTCCCTCAGGACAAATGAAA